>JAZONJ010000059.1:0-1517 GCA_045654425.1 Acutalibacteraceae bacterium | reverse complement strand
CTTATGACGCCAAAGAAAAGACACTGATGAAGGTTGGCGTTCATGTATTGCCGAAGTTCCCGAAGGACACTACCGACCGTAACCGCACTTCTCCCTTTGCTTTCACAGGAAATAAGTTCGAGTTCCGTATGCTCGGCTCGGCTGCCAGCGTTTCTGAACCCAACGTTGTTCTTAACACCGCCGTTGCAGAGTCGCTCCGTCAGTTCGCTGATGTGCTCGAAAACGCAGAAGACCTCGAAACCGCTCTTCACGACCTTATTAAAAAGGTTATCAGAGAGCACAAACGCATTATCTTCAACGGTAATGCTTATGATCCCTCCTGGGAAGAAGAAGCAAAGAATCGCGGACTTCTCAACCTTAAATCAACTCCCGAATGTCTGCCTTATCTCTTAAAGGAAAAGAATATTGCCCTTTTTGCTACTCATAAGGTATATTCCGAAACCGAGCTCAAGAGCCGTTATGAAATTCTTCTTGATAACTACTCAAAGGTTATCAATATTGAGGCTCTCACTATGATAGATATGGTTCATAGAGATATTCTTCCTGCCGCAAGCCGTTTTGTAAAAGAACTTACCGACACCGTTCTTTCGAAAAAGTCGGTCAGCAAAAGAATCGATTGCAGCTATGAACTCTCTACTGCAAAATCCGCATCTTCCCTTATCGGCGCTGCCGCTAAAGAACTTGCTAAGCTTGAAAACGCTGTAAGCGAAGCTAAAAAAATTGAAGGCTCCTTTGAGACTGCTAACCACTACAAAAACAGTGTACTTGCCTCTATGGATACACTCAGAGGTTATGTTGATAAACTTGAAACCATAACCGATACTGAATTCTGGCCCTATCCCTCTTACGGCGATATGCTTTTCAGTATAAAATAAGGGCAACATAATATTGCCCTTATTGAGCGCAAAGCGCAAAATGCAAAGTGCAAAATTTAGGTGTCGGCAAAGCCGACAATTACATATGCGGGTTATGCCGCATTGAATTTATTCATCATTCATTAAAAAGGAGATGAAAAAATTGGGCAAAATTGTTTCAATAGTTAACCAGAAGGGCGGAGTCGGAAAGACCACCTCTGCTGTTAACCTTGCCGCCGCTCTTGGCAAGCACGGCAAAAAGATTCTGCTCGTTGATGCTGACCCGCAGGGAAATACAACCTCGGCTTACGGCGTTTCTAAACAGAATCTTCCCGTTTCCTCTTACGAACTTCTCATCGGAGCGGCAAAGGCCAAAGACGCTATTATTAAAACACAGTTTGACGGAGTCGATATAATTCCCTGTAATATGGACCTCGCAGGTGCCGAGGTTGAACTTATTTCGATTGACAACCGAGAATCTCAGCTCAAAAACGCTCTCATTCTCGTCAAACCTGAATATGATTACATATTTATTGACTGTCCTCCGTCACTCGGACTTATTACTATAAATTCACTTTGTGCATCTGATACGGTTTTTGTTCCGATACAGTGCGAATATTTCGCTCTTGAGGGTCTCTCTCAGCTTATGGCGACCGTTCGCAA
>JAZONJ010000058.1:0-19164 GCA_045654425.1 Acutalibacteraceae bacterium | reverse complement strand
TTTCCGGTCATGTTCTGAATTTTTTCTTTAACGCTTGCCTGAGCTTCCTCAGCAATTACCTTTGCTTTTCCTGTTTTTGATATGCAGATATAAAGGTCGATAACAACCGCGCCGTTTTTAACCTCAGCGTGTACCGGTTTTAAAACCGAACCTCTGGTTAAAGCGCTTGCCACGTCAACCTTTCTGGGACACATAGCAACAACTCCACTAGTCTCAAGAGCCGCCATAGCCGCCATTTTTTCTAAAACCTCTATGTTGATTGAAAGTCCGCTGTAATTAGACAACTTTGTTACCTCCGATATATAATACTGGAAAATAGGTTGAAATCTATCTCTTCCTTTGTATTATACCACATTTTAAAATTTTCTCAACATTATTTTAAAGCTTTTTCAATTTCTTCTTTTGACATTGTAACAATTTTTATTTTTGAAGCCGGAAAATCGGTCTGAGAAAGTGCGGCATCCTGAATCTGAACAACCTCGGCAGCGCCCAGTCCCGCGCTCTCAACTATTATGTTTATATCCTCGTCTCCGATAACTGCAACTGCAGACGGAAAACCTTTGGCTTTAAGAAGTGTCTCAACAGCAGCCTCCTTTTCGGTTCGAAGAGCCAGCGCTGCAGCCGTATCAAGTGCGGTTTTCTTTTTTTCTTCCGACAGTTCGGTGTCTTCAAGAGCTTCCTCAATAATAGCACAAGCATCCTCTCTGGACTTTAACCTATCCGCTCTAAGACGGTTAAAATAAACATTTACAGGGTCTGTGACAACATTTTGTTCCTCATTTGTTTCGCCATTAACAAAAGACGCCGAACCCAGATATTTGGAGCTTTCGTTATTTGCCGCTTCCGCATTTTCAGCAGAATACCTCATATTGAGCCATACCGCTCCCGCAAGTGCCGCTAGCATTACGGCAAGTGCAACTTGACTTTTTGTGAATACTTTACCTTTTTTCATATTTGAGATTTCTCCTTTTACTGTGTTCTGCTTGCAATATAAATTTTTCTTTGTGTAATTCCAAACGCTGCCATTACAGCATTCTGAATTTTTTCAGCCGTTGCCTCTCCAACAGGTCCGCAAACAATAGCGACTCCCTTAACCGAGGGAAATTTTGTAGTCACGACAAGCGGATGCTCATCCCCGTTTTTGTCCTTTACGATAATATATTTTTGTTCACTTGCCTCTGCCTTATCCTTTTCTTCGGTCTTGTTATTAAGTTTTTTATCCTCAGCATAAACATAGGTCATACCTCCTTCAAGAGTTACCGTCACAACCGCATTGGTGTCTCCCGAAACGGCAGCAACAATCTCTCTGACCTGCTGCTCCAAACCCTTTGTATATTCATAGACCGAAAAAGTTTCTTCTGTTTTTGTATTCTCGCTTTCCTCATTCTTTTTCGGGATCTGTGAAGACAGATATATAAGAACCATTCCCACAATTCCCAGAATGACGAGAATCTGTCCGCCCTTTTTGCTTTTGAGGAATTTTGTAATTTTTTCTTTCATTCTGTTTTCACCGAGTCGGTTAGACCACTTTCCTTCAGAATTTTTTCTGCTTCACGGGGAAGATTTGCTCCCTTTATTATTATTTCATTAATTATTATGCTTCCGTCCTCGTTTTTAGTAGCCTTAGCTTTGATATTTTCGTATTTTATCCCATTTTCTTCGAGTAATGTCCTGCTGATATATTCCGCTTGATAACTACTTAGCGCAAGCTCTGTCTCCTCTGCAGAAGCAGAAAGAGAGCTTTCCTTTATCTTAAAGTTGAAATCCGCGCTTGAAACCGCGCCGACAATACTCACAAGCATTATGAGAGAAAGTATATATCCCATACTTTTTTCTGTTTTTCCACCGCCAAGTATCCTAAAGCCACCCGAAAGAATCGTTGCGCCGCAGAATATTGCGGCAATTGTCTTAATTGAGACCATCAGGTGCTATTTGTAACAACGGCAAGGGATATTATAAACAGAGAGCCTGTAAAAAGGATTATCCCAAGAAGCGTTGAAAGTACATAATCTGCGCATTTAAATATATTTGCTCCTTCCTTTATTGAAAAAAGTTCTAGGGCAACGGTAGAAAGATATAATGCAATCCTCCATAATAAGAGTTCAAGAATAATCGGCAAGACCGAAACCCCAAGAGCCAATACCGCCCACATTGCGACCGACGAGCTGAGTAGCTTTACAGACGAAGTAAGGGTCGAAAGCGATTCCGAAAGCGCGCCTCCCGTAACAGGCACAAGCGAGCCAAGAACAAATTTTACTGTCCTGAGTCCTGCGCTGTCTGCAGAAGCATTTACTGCTGTTTGTATTGATAAAAGACCTAAGAAAACCGTAAGTGTCAAGGAAAACAGCCAAGTTGATGCCTTTTTAACTGTTTCTCCAAGGGCAATAGCGCTGCCACCCGGCATTATCCCGCTGATAAGCCCCATACCGAGATATGAGCTCATAAGCGGCAGAATCACAAAAGAAGCTATGAGATTTACACCCTCTGCTGCGAACAAAAGCAAAAAACTCATACCCGTTGCTGTAAGGCCTTTTCCTCCAACAGTCAGAATGCCCGAATAAACAGGAACGAATGCCGTCATAAAGGTTGCCGCACCTTTTATTGCATCGGTTACGGCAGAAATAAGGGAAAGCATCGGCAAAAAGACCGATGCCGCTGTTAAAAGAATAAAAATATAGGATATTATGGTTTTATATTCCGCCATTTTTTGAAAAAGGCTTGCCGTAGCAAAAAGAATTATTATACCCATCATCTGAGCAGCTGCTCTGAGCGGTCCTCTTCCACCCTCAGATAAAAACTGTGCAATATGAGAAAAAATATGCTCGCTCTCTATCTTATTAACCCAATCATAATCTTCGGGGGAAAGTCCCGAGTCAGAAAAAAACTTCTTAGCCTCATCGCTGAGACTATCTTTCAAACCTTCTACCTTAGCGGCATCATATTGTTCTTTATAAATATTGTCCTCTGCAGATACCTGAAAACAAAAAAGTAAAATAAAAATTAAAACACATACTATTCTTTTCATTTCATCCTATAAACTGAAGTGCCGCGCTGAGAAGCTCAGTCAGCATTGGCACCGACATTATAAAAACCGCACATTTCCCCGCCGACAAGGCAAAATTTCCAAGCGCAGTCTGTCCGAAATCATTACAAATATCGCTCACAAAACCTGTCAAAAGACAAATACCTAGTGCTTTGAAAGCTACCATAAAGTATGAACTTTTAACTCCTGAATCAATAACTGCATCACGAAATTCAAAAATAGGCTCTGTCGCATTTGACAAAAGTTTCATAAAAATAGTTATTCCTGCAAATACAGCAACACTGATAGCGTATTCTTTTTTATACTGAGAAAGTACTACCGCCAAAACAGTCGCGGTAAATACTACTCCTAAAATAGATAAAAGCTCCATTTTTAAAGTCCGAAAACCGATTTTACGGTATCAAAAAGGTCGGCTATAACATTTACCAGCATAAGCAGCACCACAACAAGTCCCGCAAGACTTGTAAGCATTGCCTGTTCTTCTCTTCCCGAACGAACAAGCAACTGATGAAGCACCGTGACTATTATGCCGATTGCCGCCACCTTAAAAATAAAATCTACATCCATATATATCACTCTAAATCAATAGTATTGCTATAAAAATTCCCGAACACAAACCCAGAACACTATACAGTCTGGATTTTTCCTCCGCTTCTTTTTCGGCTTCAGCCGTCTTTTTATGCAAAATTCGTCTATAGTCTTCACAAAGAGCAAGCCCCGACTGCAAATCCCCCATACCGAGTTTAGAGAAAAAATCAGTCATAAGGTTTTTGTCGTCGGCCGATAGTCCTTCTTCAATAATCGTTACCATATATCCCGAAACCTTTAAAAGTTTCTTTGCTTTTTTCGATTCATAGATTTTTTCCAGCTCAATACCCAGCCGCATTTTTTCCTCAATTTCTCCGATTAAAAAGCAAAACTCCCGTAGCTTATATTTTCTAAGATACAGCAAAGCTGATGCCCTGACCCCTGATATTCCGCAGACAGAGATTAACAGAATAATCCCGATTGCTTTAAACATGACTTTTCCGCTTAACGCTGATAAGCTCTATTTTCCCACCGATTTCAGAAGACAAAAGGGCGATATTCTCTATAATTCCGAGTTCAACAAGCCTTTTGGTAACCCGCCTTTGCTTCAGTTCTTCCAAAGAAGAAGCGTGAGCCGTTGTTATAATTCCTGTGCCCGAAAAAAAGCTTTCGGAAACGAGTTCAAGCTCTCTGGTGCTTCCAATCTCATCAAATGCTATGTACTGTGGAAAAAGGGTTCTGAGAGCAATTTCAACCCCCTTCGCCTTATCTCCGCCTGAAATGACATCGGTATTTATTCCTACATTTAGAGTAGCTCTGCCGCCGCTTGCTGCCGCTATTTCCCCTCTTGTATCAATAAGACTGATTCTATATCCGCTATCGGATAAATGACGGACAATATCCCTCAGCACAGTCGTTTTTCCGCTCCCTGGAGCTCCTGCTATAAGAATTCCTTTACCGACCTTTCCGTAAAGAGATTCTGCCGCACCCTCAATTTCTCTTGCGATTCGTATGTTAACAGAAGAAATTTCGCGGAAATAACCGCTCTGAAATCGTCCGCAAACCCCTGCTCTGTGTCCGTTTTTCATTGAAATGTATCCGTTTCTAAGTTCCTCAGCCCTCGTATAAACCGAATGTCCGCAAAGTCGGGTCAGCACCTCATACAATTCGTCCTCTTCCGCTATCAGAGGATTTGCAGGTAGTCTGTCCGACGCTTCACCGTTTATGCCGATATAATAAACTCTGTCAGCCGTTAGAGTCACCGGTTTGCCCGACCGGAGCCGTATTTCATAGGTTGAGTTTTTTATGCATAGCGGAAGTTTTCGCAGCACATCAGCTATTTTGTCGGTTAGCGGATAAAGTGCGCTGTCAAAGATTTCACTTGAAAATTTCACTTCATTCATATTTATCACCCGTTTTAAAGGTATGTCCGCTTTCGGTCATTTAGAACCTAACCGTAAAATTTACAATCCTTTTTTATAACTTTTACAATTGATTTTTCATTATCATAATATATAATTAATCTTAACGGAGGTTGATTGCATTATGGGTAAAATCTGTGTTGAAATCGCAAAAGACGGAGTCATTCTTTATATCACAAACGAAAAAGGTAAAGCTGAAAGCTATATAAAATACCGACTTTTACATCTTGTAAAGCCGTTTGACGGCGGTATTTATCAAAACTTTGACCTTTGGCGTATTTACGGCGCTTTTGCTTGCGAACTCCAAAACGGAGAATTTGTGCAAACTCTTCCTTATAAGGTTGTAAGTGAGGGTGAGTGGGAGTGCGCTCTTTCTCTTCGTGGGACAAGGGACTTCCACGGCGGCATCCACGGATACGAGCATCAAAAACAGGTTTTTGCCGAGGCTGACGGAAAGGTCATCGACCTCAATACACCCGGAATTTTATGGGTTGATTCTTTCCGCTTTGTTCAAAAAAGCCTTATTGTAAAACAGGAAACCCTTGATGAGCCTGTATGTAATCATATTAAGGATTATCTTTTCTCCAACGGAGGCGTAACAATAAAACAAGATATCGAATGGCTTCAGCCGATGGAGGTAGCTTATGCATATCTCGCAATGTTCCCGATAAGACGCACCCACGACGACACCGAAACCGGAGAGGTTATATCCGATAGAGCAATGACAAATCTTTCAAACGAGATATACGATATTGAAAAGGTGGGTCACGAAACAGGAATCTCCCCCCTCAAAAACGCAAAAAGCGGTGTGAATTGGGCAAAAATTTGGGGGGAAAATTCAGGAATTACGGCCGAAATGTCAATTCTCGCAAACAATGTCGATTCCACAAACATTTTCTTTATACAGAATAATGAAACCTACAATAAACTTTATTATTCTTGCGCAGGAAACGGCAAACCATATCCGGTGGCAACGGGAGACCGATGGCATTTTGAAAGCCGTTATGAAATTTATAGAGTTTAATGGAAAAATGACGAATACTGATATGCACCTCAAAAGTCAAACACTTTTTGAGGTGCATATTTTAACAGACAAAAAAAGAAGGGTCGTCCGAGTTTTTCGGACGACCCAACAAACTTATTATAGCAAAAATCATATTGCGGGTCAATGTTTTTTCATCTCTGACAGAAAATTTCTCCGATTAGCATAAGTAAAAAACCGTAATTTTGAGTAATTTGTCGTATTGAAAAAGGCTCTTTTTTGTGTTATATTAAAGACACAGAAAGGAACAGGTGATACCAATGAACAGGTAAGCCTTTACTCTGAAAAACTGTCGGAAAAGCAAAAAAAATTTAAAATCCAAAAATATAAACAAAAAAACAAACTGCAAATCGACAGTATTTTCAGATTGACATAAGCCTTCTATGGCTGCTCCGCCGCATTAGAGGTTCTCGCTTTACGAGAGAGTGTAAATGCACGAAATTTTGTGGTAAGAAAGTTCGCAGACAGATGAAAGGCGTAAACCGAAGAAAGAGAGGTACAACAAAAAGATGCTCGATATCAAGAGTGAACAAAAATAACCCTTGACCGAAGAAAAAGCGTGTAAAGAAACGCTCGGTCAAGGGTTATTTTCTTTTGCAGATAAAAATTCAAAACCTTTATATGCGAAAGAATGTAACCCGAGGATTATTTTCTTTTTATCTTTACTTTTCTTTAGTTTTGTTTTAAAATAACGTCTGAGCGATTCCGCTTAGTTTTTCGGTGTTTTGGTGATATTATGGATTTGGGAAATGTACTTATTTTCGGAGACAGCTACTCAACCTTCAAGGATTGGATTCCTGAGGGCTATGCATGTTATTACTATCCTGAACGCGATTGCGACGTCCGGTCTGTTGAGGATACCTGGTGGCATCAGGCAATTTCCCGCGGTAACGGACACCTTATCGAGAATAACTCCTGGTCCGGCTCAACCATCGGATATCGCGGATATAACGGAGCAGATGTTTCACATTTATCCTCATTTATATACCGTTTAAGACAACATCTTGAAAACGGATTTTTTGAAAAAAACAAAATTGACACCTTTATCATTTTCGGCGGCACAAACGATTCCTGGTGCGGTGCCCCTCTTGGCGAAATAATGTATGAAGGTCACACCGAGGAAGACCTCTATAATGTTCTGCCCGCATTTAGCTATCTGTTTAAAACAGTAACCGAAAAGTTACCTAATATCCGAGTTATATGTCTTATAAATTGCGACATTAAAGAGGCCGTTATGGACGGATTGGAAACCATTGTAAAACACTTCGGCGTAGAATATATCAGATTTACCGAAATAGATAAATATCGCAATCACCCTACAAAAAAAGGTATGTCGCAAATTTGCGATGCAGTTCTCCAAAGATTTGAAGATTAATATAAAAGCCACGATTTTTAGTCGTGGCTTTTAATTTATGCGTTTAATTTTTCTTCAAGTATTGTGCGGATAGTTGCCGGGTCTCCTGTGCCTTTGAGTTCTCTCATGATAAGACCGAAGAGTGCCTGCATTGCCTTTACCTTTCCGCCCTTATAGTCGGCTACTGCCTGCGGATTTTCGGCAATAATTCTTGTTACAGTATCTGTGATAAGGCTATCGTCAACCTTGACGTTCAGTCCGTTTTCATCACAGAACTTATCAACGTCAACATCCTCGGCAAATACGGCAACGAGAACCTTTTTACCTGCTGCGCGAGTAATCTCTGAGGTATCAACAAGAGTAATAATTCTTGCAAGCTTTTCAGGCGCAATTTCAAGACTTGTTGCGCCAATTCGGCTCATCTGGTTCATACATTCGGTAAGAATCCAAGCAGCTGCAGACTTCGGAGCGGCGCCGAGAGCGACAACCTTCTCAAAGAACTCGCAAAGCTTTGCATCACTTGCGAGAACTGCAGCCTCCTTAGTGCCTATGCCCATTTCAACATACTTCTGACCCATTTCCTCAGCGGTCGCAGGCATACTATTTCTGATTGCCTCAAGCCAAGCGTCATCGATTACTATAGGCATAATGTTCGGGTCAGGGAAATAGCGGTAATCTGCCGCAGTCTCCTTATTTCTCATCGGGAAGGTGCGTCTCTTCACATCATCCCAACGACGAGTTTCCTGAACGAGCATTTCGGTTCTGCGTTCAATCGCGTCAATATGACGAACCTTTTCAAACTCAATAGCGTCCTTGATTTCAGCAAAAGATGCCATGTTTTTAATTTCGGAACGAACACCAAGTTCCTCAGTGCCTTCAGGACGAACCGAAATGTTAACGTCACATCTCATCGCGCCCTCTTCACACTCGGAAATTCCTGCAAACTGAAGCGCACTCTTAAGTTTTTTAAGGTATTCGAGAACCTCGTCGGAGCTTCTGAAATCAGGTCGGGAAACAATCTCAATAAGCGGAACGCTGGTACGGTTATAGTCAACGAGGGAAGTGTTTGTTGCATCATCGTGAACGAGTTTTCCTGCATCCTCTTCAAGATGTATCTGCTTGATTCCGATTTTTCTGCCGCCAATCTCTACCGAACCGTCAACACAGATAGGATTGAACCACTGTGTAGTCTGGTAGGAAGCCGGAAGGTCGGGATAATAGTAGCTCTTTTTATCAAAAGTAGTGTACTGATTAATTTTGCAGTTAAGCATAAAGCCTGCCTTAACCGCAAGTTCAATTGCTCCCTTATTAGTCACAGGAAGCATACCAGGCATACCACTGCAAGCGGGACAAACTCGGGTATTGGGCTCAGACTGCGAAGCGTGACCGCCGCAGGTACAGAAAAGCTTGGAAGCAGTAGAAAGTTCAACGTGGGTCTCAAGACCGATTACAAGTTCGTATCTCATTTATGCTTCCTCCTTTACTAATGCTAAGCTCATTATTTTGCTTTCAGCGAAGTAGTCGCCGATAAGCTGAACACCGCCTGATACTACTGCGGGAAGTCCCGTAACACTGGGGATTGCGGTGTACTTGCTTTCCTCAAACACCTTGCCAAATGCATCTTTCGAATCGTATGGCTTAATATTCTTTTCACTCATAACAGCGGTAAGAACAGCGTCATATTTTCCGAAAAGCTCGGTCATTTTATCAACTATAATTCTTCTTGTTCTCAGAGCTTTATCGTAGCAAACCTCGTATCTGCCCTTTGCAAGAACATCCGAACCGTAAAGAATGGTTGCCTTTGTTAAAAATCCGAAAGCTTCGGTACGGCTCTTAACATAAAGCTCGTCAATATTCTTATATTCGGCTGTTCTGTAACCATATTTTACACCGTCAAAACGGGAGAGATTGTTGGTTGCTTCTGCTGACATAAGTATCTGCCAAGCAGTCTCGGCAACAGACACGAAATCAAGAGAAATCTCTTCTACCTCTGCTCCCTGTTTTTTAAGTTCTTCGGCAAAAGCCAAGGTTTCAGCATCTGCGAGCTCTTTGACTAAAGCAACCTTCATGCCTTTTACCGAAAGGTTGGTCTTATATTCATACTTATCATTCGGAAGGCTTGTGCCGTCCTTATCGTCATGGCCTGCAATAGCGGTTAGAAGCTCAGCAGCTGTCTTTACGCTCTTTGCTGTAACACCAACGGTCTCGCCCGATGCTACAGCAGAAATAACGCCATAACGTGAAACTGTACCATAGGTGGGCTTTACAAAGGTAACGCCCGATACTGCGGCAGCTCTTCTCGGAGCACCGTTTATATCAACATTGATAGCGGCGGTGATTTCACCTTTACTCACAAGTTCTGCAGCGGCACCGACTAATTTTCCGTCTGCGGTCACTTCGCCAAAATACGATGTTTCGCCGAGAAGGTCAAGTCCGAATTCGCCGACATTTGTCTTACCCGAAACGGTATAGCCTGCTTTTTCTGCACGTTCTACTACCTCTGCGGTAAAGAGAGGTGTAAAGTTTTCGAGCATTTTGGAGCCTGCAGTTGCAGGTGTGCCCGAAATGAGCAGAGTATCGTCTACTGCAATATTACCTTTTTTAATTTCGTTAATATAGTATTTCATCAGGGCACCTCCTTATTTAACAAGTCTCGGAACCTGCCAGCTGTCTTCAGTACTCTGTGGAGCACCCGAAAGCAGGTCGGCACGGTCAAATTTCTGTATCTGTTTATCCTCACGGATAATATTTGTCATAGGTCTTACATATACCATAGCCTCGGTAGACTCGGTATCAAGTCGGCCGAGTTCTTCTTCAACCTTTGCCATATCGGAGAAAATAGCCTTCATCTGCTTTTTCTCGTCATCTTGGAAGGAAAGCTGATTAACAGAGAGAAGAGCATCAACCTTATCGATTTTCTTAGCAGAAACACTACCTGCGGCACCGACAGATGCTGCGAAAGCACCCTCTGAGCCCATTACCTCGGCAGACTGACTTCCGCGGATTGCAACATTTGCTTCGAAGAGCTGAAGCTCGGTAACCTCACTCGGAGCACCGAGAAGCTGATCCTGAGCGGTACCGTCAAGCGGGAATGCGATAACATCGCGGATGGTTTCGGTATCGGCAAGAAGCATTACAATTCTGTCAACACCGGGAGCCATACCTGCATGCGGAGGAGCACCGAACTGGAAAGCATTGTAAAGAGCCGAGAAACGTCTTTCAACCTCGTCCTCACTGTAACCTGCAATCTCAAAAGCCTTTCTCATTATCTCGGGGCTATGGTTACGGACTGCACCGGATGCAAGCTCAATACCGTTACAAACAAGGTCGTACTGATAAGCAAGAATGGTACAGGGGTCTTTTGTGAGAAGAGCCTCTAAACCGCCCTGAGGCATTGAGAAGGGGTTGTGTGTGAATATGATAGAATCGGTTGTTTCGTCAAGCTCGTACATCGGGAAGTCAACAACGAAACAGAACTCAAAGGAATCTTTATCAATAAGACCGAGTTCATTTCCAAGCCAGTTTCTGATAACACCTGCATTCTTATCTGCGGTATTTGAAACAGTATCGCAAATAAAGAAGAGTGTCTCTCCTTCTTTAAGACCTGTAAGTTCGGCAATTTCTCTCTTCTGATCTTCGGTCAGAACCTTTGAAATCGGGTCATCCTTATACTTATAACCATCTTTTTCAAGAAGAGTAATATGAGCAAGTCCTGCCATTCTTGCCTTCTTGGTAGCAAATTCAAGCGACTTGTCAAAGAACCATCTTTCAGCCTTGCAGGGAGCAACAATTGCGCGAACCTGCTTATTCTTAAAGGGCTTGAATTCAACCCTTGTGAAAAGCTCGGTTAGATCGCAGATGATAAGCGGGTTTCTAAGGTCGGGCTTATCAGAGCCGTATTTTGCCATAGCCTCTGCATAGGGAATTCTTCTGAACGGATTAGCGGTTACCTTTTTATCCGAGAAGGTGCGGAACACATCGCTTACAACCTCTTCGCACACTGCAAGAACCTCATCCTGAGTAGAGAAAGCCATCTCAAAGTCGAGCTGATAGAATTCACCGGGAGAACGGTCTGCTCTTGCGTCTTCATCACGGAAGCAGGGAGCTATCTGATAATACTTATCAAAGCCCGAAACCATAAGCAGCTGCTTAAACTGCTGAGGTGCCTGCGGAAGAGCGTAGAACTTTCCGGGATGCTTTCTTGACGGTACTAAGAAGTCACGCGCACCCTCGGGAGAAGAAGCAGTCAGAATAGGTGTCTGAATGTCTAAAAATCCTCTCTCCTCCATAAGTTTTCTCATATGTCCTATAACCTTGGAACGAAGGATGATATTATTATGAAGAGCAGGAGAACGAAGATCCAAGAATCTGTGCTTGAGTCTTATATTCTCATTCGTATCGGTAGCGCCGATCTCGAAAGGAATCTCTCTGGTACAAAGACCGAGAACCGAAAGATCGTCAGCAACAAGCTCAACAAGACCGGTTTCGATTTTAGGGTTAACCGTGGCAGGGTCACGCTCGGTAACAACACCCTTTACCGAAATTACGGTTTCTTTGGCAACGCCTTTGAGCAAGGTTTCATCGTGAACGACAACCTGAGTCACGCCTGTTTCGTCACGAAGATCAACAAAAAGCACGCCACCGTGGTCACGAACAACGTCAACCCAACCTGCAAGCTCTACTGTCTGCCCGATATGATCCTTTCTTATTTCATTACATCGATGAGTTCTGTACATTTTATATACCTCCATCAGAAATTCACATTTAGTATATGCCTATAAATTCACTTAAAACACAAAATAAAAAGCCCCGAGAATCTTTTTTACAGATTCTCGGGACGAGTAAACAAATCTACCCGCGGTGCCACCCGCATTGATATAAAAAATTATATCCGCTTTTAATATTAAATTAGGATTCGCCGTCGAAGTGTTGCCGAGCTTACTACTCATCTGAGGCACGCTTTCAGCCGCTGACGCGCCATCTCTTTCAGACTTTCCAAAAAAGTCGGGTCTTCGCCGATTATTATAGCAAAAAAATTTTTTATTGTCAATATGTAAATATATTACAATTTCTATTGCGGTATGATTTTCGTTGTGCTAAAATAGATAAAAAGACTGCCGATTTGGGGTGAGATGCTTTGAAAAAAACTCTTATAGTTACCGATATGCAGAATGATTTTATCAATATGGCTCTCGGCAAACCTGAGGCCGAGGCTCTTGTGCCTAAAGTACTTGCAAAAATTGAGGAATATAAAGCGCGTGGAGACGAAATAATTTATACAAGGAACTCCCACGGTGAAAATTATCTCGAAACCTCCGAAGGAAAGAGTTTCCCCATTCCTCATTGTATTAAAGGAACTAAAGGCTGGGAACTTTACGACGGACTTTATGTTGAGGGTTCAAGATTAATTGATAAAATAAGTTTTGGTTGGCCTTATTGGGACCTTGAGGATTTGCAGTCGGTTGAAATGGTCGGTCTTTACACCGATGTCAGCATCATTTCAAACGCACTCATAATAAAAACCGAATTCCCCGAGGTTTGTGTAACCGTTGACACCTCCTATTGCGTTGGTTCTTCGGCGGACAGCGAAGAGGCAGCAATCAAGGTTATGAAAAAGTGTCAGATTAATGTCATTTAAGCGAGGTTTTATAAATGTTTGATGCAGTAAAAGTTAAAAATCAATGTGTTGAATGGATAAAAGAGTTTTTCGAACAGAACGGCAAAGATTGTAATGCCGTTGTCGGAATATCGGGCGGAAAGGATTCTTCTGTTGCCGCCGCTCTTTGTGTTGAAGCGCTCGGTCGTGACCGAGTTGTCGGAGTTCTGATGCCTCAGGGAAAACAGCACGATATCGATATGGCTTATCTGCTTGTTAACCATCTGGGAATTAAACACTTCGAGATTAACGTTAAAGAGACTATCGATGCTATAATTTCGGCTTTCCCCGAAGAACTCGGACTCTCGACACAAGCAAAAACAAATTTACCTCCGCGAATCAGAATGTCTACCCTTTACGCGGTAAGCCAATCGGTAAACGGAAGAGTAGTCAACACCTGTAATCTTTCGGAAGACTGGGTTGGATATTCAACCCGTTACGGTGATGCTGCAGGAGACTTTTCTCCAATGTGTAACCTGACAGTTACCGAGGTTAAGGAAATAGGCAGAGTTCTCGGACTTCCCGATGTCCTCGTTGACAAGGTTCCGATAGATGGTCTTTGTGGCAAAACTGACGAGGAAAACCTCGGTTTCACATATGCCGAACTTGACCGTTATATCCGTGAGGGAATTATTGAGGATAAGGAAAAGAAAGAGCTTATTGACAGAAAGCACAAAGCAAACCTCTTTAAGCTTCAGCTGATGCCTTCCTTCAATCCTGAAATTAAGACGGTACCGTAAAATGAAAACATTATCCGAACTTTTAGGGAATTTTTTCACTCATAAAGATTTTCTGCCTCCGGCAAGTGAAATCTCGGGAACCCTTTTTACACCGTTACATATCGTTTTTGCCTTAATAATGCTTTCGCTTGTAATCGGACTTGCCGTTTTTCTTTCCAAAAAAAGTGAGAAGTCTATACGGATTACACTCGCAATTATCTGGGGATTGCTTACTGTTTTGGAAATCGCAAAAATCGTATGGGAAACCTATTCGGGAAATACGGTCAATTTTGAAGTTACCGGTGTTCTTCCCCTCTACCCTTGCAGTATTTTTATGTACGCAATGCCGCTCGTCCTTTTTGGCAATGACAAAATCCGGTATATGGGATGCGGATATGTCTGCTCGCTCGGATTTCTCGGAGCCGCAGTAAACTTTATTTATCCCGCAAATATTCTCGGTAACTATTCCTGCATATCATTCGCAGGTTTCCACACCTTTTTCTACCACGGCTCAATGCTTTTCACGGCGCTTGTACTGCTGATGTCAGGCTACCACTCATATAAAAACGCAAGAAAACCAATTGACCTTCTGTTGCCCGCTGTGCCTGCGCTTTTTGTATCAATAATCGCGAATTTTGTCAATTTTTCTCCAATCAATTCCGATTATATGTTCTTTAAATTGAATTCATTTTTCTTTGCTCCCATAGGAGCCGCAACACCCGACTGGTTTTCGGTAGTGCTGGTTTATATGATATATCTTTTGATACACGCTCTACCCTACTTACCATTTTATTTTAAAAACCAAAAAAGAGTATAAAAAAATCCTCGATGTGAATCGAGGATTTTTATTTTTCTTATTTTACATTGAATGCGAAAAGAACGTTCTGGTTATTTTCAAACAAGACATTGTTTGAAAGCTGAGCGCCGATTCCCATTGTATTCTTGAGATAGAAGGAAATGTAATATGTTCCCTTTTCCTCAGGAATCGGAAGTTCTCCGCTTACGGTATAATCGGGAACAACTGTCGACTGTGCATCGTCGGGATCGTGGCTGTGCCATGTCTTCGGCTCTCCGACATTGACTTCACTTACAACGTTGTACTTATCGTCGAGAATAGCAAAACCGCTTACAAGGTTAAATGCTGCAGAGAAACCGTAGTTTTTAAAGGTAAGGTCAGCTTTAATCTTTCCACCCTCGGTCTTGGTGGTAAAGTTGCTTCCGACTAGCTTATAACCGAGATGGTCACGCATAAACTCATAGCAGTTACGTGAAGCAGGATTTCCGTTAGCATCAACAAACCAGTTCGGGTCGTAAACTATCTTCTGAGCATCGAGCCATTCCTTGTTTATCTCCTGACGCTCCCAACCCTCCATAATGTTGGTAAAACCTAAGGTTGTATCATACTTACAGTGCCAGAAGCTGAAGGTAACGTGGCGGTGGTGAGCAAGTTCGAGAATCATTTCCTTACCGGTAGGAATGGTGTTCTGATTATTCATGCTCTTTGCGGTAAACATTTCACCTGTAACGGGAACATAAGCCGCAACCTTTGTGGTATATTCCCAAAGGTCATTTGCAGTGTGACCTGCACTGCTGCAACCTGTTTGCTGACTACCGCCGTTATGACCAAGCTGATAGCATCCCGAATTCCAGTTGGGGTGGGTCTGCTCGCCGTACATAGCGCAGTTATTAAAGCCTATGTAATCATAATAGGGCCAGTCGGGGAATTTCTCTTCAATAGCAAGCTTATATCCGGGAGAACGGATAGAGAAATAAAGGTCGTTCGGCACGCAAAGTTTTTCAACAATAGCCATTGCAATCTTGTTGTAATTAACCTCAGGATACTGATAGTTAAATGCCCACTCTCCTACATATCCTATAAATCCGCTCTTAATATTAAAGATGCAATCCTTATACTCGGCAATAACAGGCGCAAACTGGTCGATGTGTCTGAGAATTGTATTTTCATCAGCGCACTCAGAAGCCAATTTGTCTTTATTTTCCTGAGAAAGTCCGAAGTTAAGCGCATAGCTTTCATTATAACAAATGCATAAGAAAAGCTTATATTTTTTGATTCGGCAATATTCGAAAATCCACTCTAAAACCTTGAGCGCATCTTCCGAAAGGTCCTTATCGTGCCAAGGGGTAAAATAAACATAAGCGAAAGCCAATGAACAAGGCTCTTTAAGGCTTCCGAAATAAATATTAAAGATGCTTGAAAGCTCTTTCATCATCTTAGATTCGTCGTTAACGTACGGAAGAAGATCCTGAGCTCTGATAACAACGTCGGTTCTGAAGCCTCTGTCAGGATTGTACATAAAAATATTCTTATCCTGAACAGTTGCGGTAAGCGGTTCAAGCGCAACACTCTGGTCGAACGAAACCTTAGAGCCGCAGCCCGAAGCCATAACAGTAAACACCATTATAAAAGCCATAACAAGTGCAAGTAAACGAATCTTTGTTTTCATAATATCCTCCTCAAAAAAAGAATATATTTTTAATAATTATAACAGAAAGCATAAATATTGTATACAGTAAAAAATTGCTCAATTAAGCAATATAATGCTAAAAAAATTCAGTCCCGAAAAAATCGGGACTGAAAAATATTGTTACTGTACATTGAATGCAAAGAGCAAATTGTTTTCATTTTCGAACTGTACCGAGTTTGAAAGTTGTGCACCGACTCCCTGAGTATTTTTGAGGTAGAATGAAACGTAATATGTTCCCTTTTCGGTCGGAGCGTCAAGCTCGGCTGTTATGCTATGGTCAAGCACAACATTTGACTTCCAGTTTTCGGGGTCATGGCTATACCACTTTGTCGGGTCACCTGCGTTAACCTCAGATATCACGTTGAACTTGTCGTCAAGAATCGCAAATCCGGAAATGAGGTTGAAAGCTGCCGAGAAACCGTAGTTTTTAAAGTTCATAGTGGCATTAATCTTTCCACCCTCAGCCTTTAACTTAACATCCTCTGCAACAATCTTATATCCAAGATGGTCACGGATAAATTCATAGCAGTTACGAGAAACTGTATTTCCGTTAGAGTCAAGGAACCAGTTGGGGTCATAAATAATGCCCTGAGCGTCGAGCCACTCTTTATTTACTTCCTGTCTCTCCCAGGTCTCCATTATCTTTATATAGTCGGTGGAAATAGCATCGTATTTTCCGTGGAAGAAGCTGAATACCGTTTTCCAATGGTGAGCCATTTCAAGAATTGCATCCTTACCCTTTAAGATGCAGTTTCTGTCATTCAGATTCTGAGATGTAAACATCTCTCCGCTTGAAGGAGCGTAAGCGCCGTTTTCACACATGTACTCCCACCAGCCCTCTTCGTCGCCAATCTGGAAGCCCTCAGAATCCCAGCCTGCATTCGTCTGTTCTCCGTAGAAAGCGCAGTTGTTGAAGCCAATCCACTTTGCGTTTTCCCAATCGGGATATTTTTTCTCAGCTGAAACGGTATAACGTGGCAGTCTGTGAGAAAAATAGAGTCCGTTCGGAGCGCAAAGCTTATCAACGATCGCCTTGGTTATCTTATCGTAATCAACCTCAGGGTACTGATAAGGATAAGCCCACTCGCCGACAAATCCGATAAATCCGTTCTTTATAGTGAAGCAACAATCCTTATATTCGGCAATAATCGGAGCTAATTGGTCGATGTGCTTGAGCATGGTAGCCTCGTCAGCACAAACCTTTTCCATATTATTCTTAAGTTGTTCGCTAGAATACCAAGCCTCGTGATAGGCATCGTTGTAAGCAAAGCTGACAAGAAGCTTATACTTTTTGATTCGGGCATATTCAAAGATTCCCTTTACAACCTCAAGAGCCTCAGCGGGAAGTTCCTCGCGTACCCAAGGAGTGAAGTATATGTAGCAATAACTGAGCGAACAGGGTTCACCTAAATTCTGAAAATATATGTTGAATTCTGAGCTGATTTTACCAAGAAGCGTATTCTTATTATTTGCATACTCTGTAAGCTCATGAACTCTAATTACATTGTGGGTTCTGAAGCCTCTGTCAGGGTTATACATAAAATAATTCTGCATCGCATCGGCGTTTAAAGGAGTCATAGTAAGCTGCTCATCAAAGGTAACGCTTTTTCCGCCACAACCGGTAAGTCCAAGGCATAAAAGCATTACGACAGTCAAAATAAGTGCTGTAATACGAATCTTCATATTTTTTCTCCTTTTATGTAATTTTAATTATTATACTATACCCTTTTTATAAACACAATAGTGAAAAAAGGCTAACAAATTGTGTTTTTAGCCACAAAAAAGCGGATGTCAATCAGACATCCGCTCTAAATATTACACATTAAACGCGAAGAGGAGGTTTTGATTATTTTCAAACTGTACTGAGTTTGAAAGCTGAGCGCCGACTCCCTGAGTATTTTTGAGATAGAAAGAAATGTAGTATGTACCCTTTTCAGTCGGAGCATCAAGCTCTGCTGTTATACTATGGTCAAGCACAACATTTGATTTCCAGTTTTCAGGGTCATGGCTATACCACTTGGTCGGGTCACCAACATTGACTTCGCTTACTACATTGAATTTATCATCAAGAATTGCAAATCCTGAAGTGAGGTTGAAAGCAGCAGAGAATCCGTAATTCTTAAAATTCATTGTAGCACTTATTTTTCCGCCCTCTGCTTTAACGTTAACGTCGTTTGCAACTATCTTATAACCGAGGTGGTCGCGGATAAACTCGTAACAGTTACGTGAAGCGGGATTCCCGTTAGCATCAACGAACCAGTTGGGATCGTAAATGATGCTCTGAGCATCGAGCCATTCCTTGTTTATTTCCTGTTTTTCCCATGTTTCCATTATATTGATAAGGTCATAGGGACAGTCGTATTTTCCGTGCCAGAAGCTAAGAGAAACGTGCCAATGGTGCGCAAGTTCCAAAATTGCCTGCTTACCGGTTACAATCGCGTTGTAACGGTTCATAGCGTGGGATGTGTAAATCTCACCTGTTACCGGAGCATATGCGCCGTTTTCACAAACATATTCCCAATGTCCGTTCGGATTTCCAATCTGGAAATCTGCCGAATTCCAGCCCTCGTTTGTCTGCTCTCCGTAGAAAGCACAGTTATTAAAGCCTATCCACTTTGCGTTTTCCCAATCGGAATAAAATTCTTTGGCATCTTTTGTATAAGCAACATCTCTGTGGGAGAAATAAAGTCCGTTCGGAGCTGCAAGCTTATCAACGATAGCCTTTGTAATGGTGTTGTAATTGACTTCAGGATACTGATAGCTTCTTGCCCACTCTCCAACGAAACCGATAAAGCCGTTTTTGATGTTAAAGATACAATCCTTATACTCTGCAACGATAGGAGCTAACTGGTCAATATGCTTTAAGATGGTTTCCTCATCAGCACATTCAGAAGCAAGCTTTTCCTGATTTTCCT
>JAZONJ010000057.1:0-5472 GCA_045654425.1 Acutalibacteraceae bacterium | reverse complement strand
TTCCATTGGGGCATCGCCAAGCGGTAAGGCAACGGACTCTGACTCCGTCATTACCTAGGTTCGAATCCTAGTGCCCCAGCCAAAAATTGAGAACCGACCACTAGGTCGGTTCTTTTTTATTCCATTTCATCTATCATATTTTTCAACACGGAGGCATCGCCACCAAAAACAAAGCCCTTCACGCCTGCCTTTGCGACACCTTCAATATTTATCGGCTTATCATCAATGAAAAAGCTTTCTTCTGCTTTTAAGCCATACTTGTTCATCAGATTTTTTATTGCGGCCGGGTCGGGTTTACAAATTCCCTCTGCCGCAGAAAAACAATATCCGTCAAAACCTTTAAGAATATCGATTTCATGGTATCTATCGGAAAAACCTATGCTTACGTCAGAAAGTATGTAGGTCTTAAAGCCTTTTTCTCTGACATCTTGGAGCAGCTCTCTCATACCTTCCATTTCAGGAAGATTGTAATACCAGTTATTATAAATCTCTTCGGCAGACTTGTGAAGTCTTTTGGGAAGCCGAGCCTTAACCGCAGTCAAGAGTTCTTCGTCGGTTATATCCTTGCTATCAAGCTTATCCCAATAAAGACGATCAAAAACAACCGTTTTAAGCAGTTCGACATCTTCTTTTTCGCTGACATAACAGCGTGTCATATATTCAGGGTCAAAGCGCACTAGCACCTGACCAAAATCAAAAATCAGATTTTTTATCATAATATCCCTCACTTTTAGCAAAATAATTATATACTTTATCTTATTGATTTTCAAGACACTTTGTGGTAAAATACTTTTTGTTTAAAAATATTTTTGGAGGTTAAAAATGGATATTCTCTATAAAAACTTAGCGAATTTCGGACTTGGTGAGATTATAATGCTCTGCATCGGCGGACTTCTCATTTATCTTGCCATCAAAAAAGAAATGGAGCCTACACTTCTTCTCCCAATGGGCTTCGGTACAATTCTTGTAAACATTCCCTTCTCGGACGCTCTCGCTGGTCCGATTAAAGAGCTTTACCACGCAGGTATTGCAAACGAGCTTTTCCCGCTCCTTCTCTTTATCGGTATCGGTGCGATGATCGACTTCGGTCCTCTTCTCACTAATCCGAAACTTATGATTTTCGGCGCGGCAGCTCAGTTCGGTATTTTCTTCACTCTTTGCATGGCATCAATCTTCTTTAAGGATAACGATGCTGCTTCTATCGCAATTATCGGTGCTGCAGACGGCCCGACCTCTATTGCTGTTGCAAATGCTCTTAATTCCGAGTTCGTAGGACCTATCACAGTTGCTGCTTACTCTTACATGGCACTCGTTCCCGTTATTCAGCCCCCTGTTATCAAGCTGCTTACCACCAAAAAGGAACGTATGATTCGTATGCCTTACGAGCAGAAGAGTGTTTCCAAGCTTACCAGAATCCTGTTCCCCATCATCATTACAATCGTTGCATCCGCGATCATTCCGCAGGCTACAGCTCTTATCGGATTCCTTATGTTCGGTAACCTGATTCGTGAGTGCGGAGTGCTTGACGCTCTTTCTGAAACCGCACAGAAGGTTCTCGCAAACCTTATCACAATATTCCTCGGAATTACCGTTGCATTCAACATGACCGACGAGCAGTTCCTCCGTCCCCAGACACTTCTCATTATGGGTCTCGGACTTATCGCATTCATTGTTGATACAGCAGGCGGCGTTCTCTTTGCGAAGCTTCTCAACCTCTTTATGAAAACAAAGGTTAACCCCATGATCGGCGCTGCAGGTATCTCGGCATTCCCGATGTCAGGCCGTATCGTTCACAAAATGGGTCAGGCAGAGGATCCGCAGAACTTCCTTCTTATGCATTCAATCGGCGTTAACGTTTCAGGACAGATAGCTTCGGTTATTGCCGGCGGTATCATTCTTAATATTTTCGGTTAAAGGAGGACTTAAATTATGATGCTTTTAGAAAAATGGATCGATTTTGGAAAGTATGTCGAAATGTTCAAAAATGAACTTGAAGTCCTCGACTTCAACCCTGAAAGAGTTCTTGAAATGCTCAGTCACATGGGAATCGGAATGCTCGTTATATTCGTTATAATCGGCGTTATCATTCTTTCGACCGTTGTGATTCAGAAGGTCTTCTCAGGCAAGAGCGATAAATAGTTTTTAAAGCTTCGGTAAATGTTTACCGAAGCTTTTTATTTACTTTTTACATTATTTATAATCTTATAACCTCGAAAAATTATATGCTATGGACATAGCAAAAAGATGGTGCATTTGCTATAATATTTCTCGGATTTTGAAAAGGAGGGATATTATGGCACATACTCATGCGGCTAGGCACATACATATTGGTATTCCGCTTCATAGCATAAAGGCTTTTGTAAAGAAAAACGCTGTAATGACAGTTGCGCTTGTCGCTGCCGTTATTACCTCGGTCATAATACCACCCGACGCTTCTTATATCGGTTATTTTGATTTAAAGACCCTAACCTGTCTTTTCTCGGTTTTAGCTGTAGTTTGCGCCCTTAAAAACATCAGCTTTTTCTATATTCTTGCCGAAAGAATCGTAAAACTCTTTAAAAATGCAAGAATGTGCGTTTTAGCCCTCGTTTATATAACCTTTATAGGCTCGATGCTTATCGCAAACGATATGGCGTTGCTCACCTTTTTGCCGCTTGGTTATTTTGTTTTATCAACTACGGCAAAACAGAAATATATGGCATTCACATTTATAATGCAGAATATTGCAGCCAACCTCGGCGGTATGCTGACTCCTTTTGGAAACCCTCAGAACCTTTTTCTTTATACGAAATTCAACATACCGACGGCTGAGTTTATGGGAGTAATGCTTATCCCGTTTGTTTTATCAATTTTTCTTATTACGCTTTGCTGTATTATTTTCGTAAAAAGTGAAGATTTGAAAATTGAATCGGCAGACAAAAAACTGCCTGTAGGCAAAACTGCAATCTATCTCCTGCTTTTCGCCCTTTCAATTGCAATCGTTTTCAGAGGAATTCCCTACTGGATAGGGCTTATAATCATTCCGACAGTTCTTTTCTTCATGGATAAAAAAGCTCTCTCCTCGGTAGACTATCCTCTGCTTTTAACCTTCGTATTCTTCTTTATATTTGCAGGAAATATGGCTCGAATAGATGCTGTACGCAACGTTTTCGGATTCTTGCTCGAAAAAAACACCCTTGTTTTCTCGGTGCTTTCCTGCCAATGCATAAGTAATGTGCCGTCGGCGGTTTTACTTTCACAGTTTACAGAAAACTGGCAAGATCTGCTCGTTGGTGTCAACATCGGTGGAGCAGGAACGCTTATAGCTTCTCTTGCAAGTCTTATTACATATCGCGAATATAGTTCCCACTATCCTGCTGATACAGCAAGATACCTTAAAATGTTTTCTCTTTTTAATTTCGGATTCTTAATTACATTACTTGTTGTAATGAGCTTCATATAACAAAAACGGCAGAATGTACTCTGCCGTTTTTTATATTCCGTACAGTTTTGTAATCGGGTCCATAAAAAGAGGAATGTTTGGTGGGGAAAAGGTAAATATTGCGAATAATACCGCTAAAATAATCAGAACTGCAACGGCGCCTTTTTCAAAAAGACAGAAAATCTTATCATGCTTTAGAAGTTTTGTTTCATAAATAAACGTTATCGCTGCCGAAATAAAAAATATCATTATATTGAACCAGTCGGGAGTTTTTCCGAAAACACCGTTTGCCGTATAAAAGATAATGGGTATCATTATAAGTCCGAGCAGAATCCCCCTGAGCTTTACACACCAGAAATTCGGATAATCAGCGCGCAGTATTCGGCTCTCAATCAACGAATAGATAAACAAGGGAAAGAAAAGTAATTTCATATGTTCCCAGGTTGATTCGTTAACACCTGAAAAAATCGCTATTACAGAATTTTCTCCGCTCCACTCATACGCAAAATGCAAAAGCACGCCGAAAATTCCCGTGAAAACAAAGCCTATAAACTGACACCGCAAGATATTCTTTTTCAATTCTTAATCCCCCCGAAAAAGTATATGTAAAAGTGTATGCATATATACTGCTTGTGAAATCAGTCGTTTTATGATAAAATATTTCCCGAGGTGAAATATTTGGACAGAATAGCTCTTTTTGATTTTATAAAAGAATATTTTGCAGCATCTCCCGAATATCTTTTTTCCGACGATTTAAATACCGCGGTTTTCAGACACAGCGACAACCGAAAATGGTTTGCTATAGTAATGAATATACCTAGAGAAAAGCTCGGTCTTTTCGGCAAGAAAAATATTGATGTCGTGAATCTTAAATGCGACCCTCTTCTCACAGGCTCGCTTATAAAAGACGGCGGCGTTTTTCCCGCATACCACATGAATAAGGAAAAATGGATTTCGGTTCTCCTTGACGGAAGTGTCGAGGAAGATAAAATCAAATGGCTCGTCGAGATTAGTTTTGAACTTACATCTAAAAAGATTAAAAAACGGACAAAATAGTTATATATTTTTGAATTCGAGGATTTTTATGATAGATTTTAAAACCGTTACCGCTGAGGACAAGCCTCTTTATGAAGAATATTTTCATAAGTCGCACCGACGCGGCTGCGAATTTTCTTTTCTCAATGTTTTTCTTTGGGGTGAACAAAAATACGCCATTTTAAATGGTTGTCTTCTGCTTCTCTCAAAATTTGCCGGCAAATACTATTACTCGTATCCTTTCGGAGACGGAGATGTTATTAAAACAATTAAGGATATTATTGAGGATTCAAAAGAACGCTCTATTCCCTGCCATATAAACGGAATAACCCCCGCTGAAAAAGATTTTCTCGAAACAGAGTTTCCCGATACATTTTCTTTTTCAACCACCGAAGACAGTTATGACTATGTTTACGATATTGAAAACCTTTCTACGCTTGCGGGCAAAAAGTATCACGGAAAAAGAAATCATATTAATAAATTTTTCGAGAGTTACCCTGACGCTGTGACCGAAATACTAAATGAAAACAATATTTCCCAAGTCAAAAAAATGGCAGACGCTTGGTTTAACGCGCGTGAAGAGAGGGTGCCGGAACATACTTTTGATATGGAAAGAGTGGCACTCAATAAACTTTTTGAAAATTATACGAATGTTTGTGCAGAGGGTATGATACTCAAAAACGGTGATGAGATACTCGCTTTCTCGGTCGGAAGCCCTTTTTATGAAGATACCTTTGACGTTCATTTTGAAAAAGCGTCTGAGGATACCGATGGCGCATATCCCGTTATAAACCGTGAGTTTGCAAGATATATTAAAGAGAAATATCCGAAAATCCGCTTTTTGGACCGCGAAGAAGATATGGGACTTGAAGGACTTAGACGCGCAAAACAAAGCTATCGCCCACTCTTTCTAGTCGAAAAATGGCGTGCTGAATTAAGGTAATGCGTATGATATTTAAAAACCCCACTTTTACCGATATACCGTCACTTAAAAATCTGTGGCTCGAAGCCTTCGG
>JAZONJ010000056.1:0-23052 GCA_045654425.1 Acutalibacteraceae bacterium | reverse complement strand
AAGGAGGAAAATACTGTGATACAGCAGCAGAGTTACCTCAAGGTTGCTGACAACACCGGTGCAAAAGAACTTATGTGCATCCGCGTGCTTGGCGGCTCCGGTAGAAGGTATGCCAATATTGGCGATATCGTTGTTGCTTCTGTTAAGAAGGCCGCTCCCGGCGGTACTGTTAAGAAGGGCGACGTTGTAAAGGCCGTTGTAGTTCGTTCTGTAAGAGGCCTCCGTCGTAACGACGGCACATACATCAGATTTGTTGAAAACGCAGCAGTTATTATTCGTGAAGACAAGAACCCGAGAGGAACCCGTATCTTTGGACCCGTTGCACGTGAACTTCGTGAAGGCGACTATATGAAGATCCTCTCTCTTGCTCCGGAAGTTCTTTAAGGAGGTAAGTGACAATGAATAATATGTTTGTTAAAGCAGGCGATACCGTTGTTCTTCTTACCGGTGATGAGAAATACCGTGGCAAGAAGGGTAAGGTTCTCGCAGTAAGCCCCAAAGAGGGTAAGGTTATTGTTGAGGGCATCAACGTTGTTAAGAAGCACGTTAAGCCCCGCAAGGCTGGAGATCCGTCCGGAATAATTGAGACCGAGAGCGCTATTTACGCTTCTAAGGTTCAGGTAGTTTGTCCTAAGTGTGACAAGGCTACCCGCGTTGGTCATAAGATCGATGAGAACGGAAACAAAACCCGCGTCTGCAAGCATTGCGGCGCTGAGCTTTAAGAGTAGGAGGAATATCACATGGCAAGATTATATGATGAGTATAAGCAGTCAATTGCCCCTGCGCTGATGACAAAATTCGGCTACAAGAGCGTCATGCAGATTCCGAAGCTCGATAAGGTTGTTATCAACGTTGGATGCGGCGAGGCTAAGGACAACTCCAAGGTTATTGACGCTATCATGACCGACCTTGCTACAATTACAGGTCAGAAGCCTGTTCCTTGTAAGGCAAAGAAGTCGGTTGCTAACTTCAAACTCCGTGAGGGCATGCCCATCGGAGTTAAGGTAACCCTCAGAGGTGCTAGAATGTATGAGTTTATCGACAGACTCTTCAATGCAGCTCTTCCGAGAGTTAGAGACTTCAGAGGAATTAACCCCAACTCATTCGACGGCCGCGGCAACTATGCTATGGGCGTTAAGGAACAGCTTATTTTCCCTGAAATCGAGTACGATAAGATTGACAAGGTACGTGGTATGGACATTATGTTCGTTACTACTGCTAAGACCGACGAAGAGGCTCGTGAGCTTTTAACACTTATGGGCGCTCCGTTTGCGAAGTAAGGAGAAGGAATTATGGCTAAGACTTCTATGAAGATTAAGCAGGCTAGACCTGCTAAGTTCTCTACAAGAGAATACAACAGATGTAAGATCTGTGGCCGCCCGCACGCTTATCTTCGCAAATACGGTATCTGCCGTATATGCTTCAGAGAGCTCGCTTACAAGGGCGAGATCCCGGGCGTAAAGAAAGCAAGTTGGTAAAGGAGGACGATTGCAATGCAAATTACAGATACAATAGCTGATATGCTTACCAGAATCCGCAATGCTTCTTCTGCAAAGCACGATTCTGTTGATGTTCCTGCATCTAACGTAAAGAAGGCAATCGCCCAGATTTTACTTGATGAAGGCTACATTTCAAGCTTCAATGTCGTTGAAGACGGCAAGCAGGGCATGATTCACATCGTGCTCAAGTACGGCCCCAACAAGTCAGAGATCATCACCGGACTCAGAAGAGTTTCCAAGCCCGGTCTTCGTATCTACACTAACGTTGAGGATATGCCCAGAGTTATGAAGGGACTCGGTATTGCGATTCTTTCTACCTCTAAGGGAATTATGACTGATAAGCAGGCTCGCGCTCTCAATGTAGGCGGCGAAGTTCTCGCTTATATCTGGTAAGGAGGAACAGTGCTATGTCAAGAATTGGTAAGAAGCCTGTAATCATCCCTGCCGGAGTTCAGGTAACTGTTGACGGTTCTACTGTAACCGTTAAGGGACCTAAGGGTGAGCTTAAGAACACCTTTGATCCCGCTATGGCAATCACTGTTGAAGGAAACGAGCTTAACGTTACCCGTCCCAGTGATGTAAAAGAGCACAGATCACTTCATGGTCTTACTCGTACCCTTATCGCTAATATGGTAACAGGTGTTACCGAAGGCTTCAAAAAGGAGCTTCAGGTTAACGGTGTTGGTTACCGTGTAGCTAAGCAGGGCAAGAACCTCGTTATGAACCTCGGTTTTTCTCATCAGGTAATTATGCCTGAACCCGACGGAATCGTTGTTGAAGTTCCCGGTCCTAACAGCATCATCGTTACAGGTGCTGACAAGCAGAAGGTTGGACAGTTTGCAGCGGAGATCCGCATTAAGCGTCCGCCTGAGCCGTATAAGGGCAAGGGCATCAAGTACATTGATGAACACATCCGCCGCAAAGAAGGTAAAGCCGGCAAGGGCAGTAAGAAATAATAAAGGAGTGTATGTAAAATGGTTAACAAGCCTGATACTAATAAGGCTCGTCTCCACAAGCACCTTCGTGTTCGTGGAAAGATCAGCGGTACCGCAGAGCGTCCGCGTCTTAATGTATTCCGCTCCAACTGCAATATCTACGCCCAGCTGATAGATGATGTTAAGGGAGTAACTCTCGCTTCTGCTTCAAGTCTTGAAAAAGACTTCGGCGAAGCAAAGGGCAACTGCGAAGAGGCCCGTAAGGTAGGAAAACTTATTGCTGAACGTGCTGCCGAGAAGGGTATCACCGAGGTCGTATTTGACCGTGGCGGATACATCTATCACGGACGCGTTAAGGAGCTTGCCGAAGGTGCCCGCGAGGGCGGCCTCAAGTTCTAATCAAGGAGGAGGAATACTTTTGGCTACAAGAATAGATGCTACAGCATTAGATTTACAGGAGCGCGTTGTAGCGCTCAACCGCGTATCCAAGACCGTTAAGGGCGGACGTATCATGAAGTTCTCGGCACTCGTTGTCGTAGGTGACGGAAACGGTACTGTTGGCTTTGGTCTCGGAAAGGCTGGAGAAGTTCCGGAAGCTATCCGTAAGGGTATTGAGGATGCTAAGAAGAACCTTATCAAGGTTTCTCTCAAGGGCTCCACAATTCCTCACGAGATAATCGGTGAGTTCGGTGCAGGAAGAGTTATGCTCAAGCCTGCTGCTCCCGGTACCGGAGTTATTGCCGGAGGTGCTGTTCGTGCCGTTGTCGAAATGGCAGGAATTAAGGACGTTCGTGCAAAGGCTCTTCGTTCAAACAATCCTTGCAATGTTGTTCGCGCAACAATTCAGGGTCTTTCGGCTCTTCGTGATGCCGAGCAGGTTGCTGCCGTTCGCGGCAAGACCGTAAAAGAAATCTTAGGTTAAGGAGGAAGCGAACTATGGCAACAAAGAAAACTTCCACCGTCACAATCAAGCTCGTAAAGAGCACAATCGGTTGCAAGAAGGATCAGATCGCAACTGTTGAGGCACTTGGTCTCCACAAGGTTGGCGAAACTGTTACTCAGCCCGATAACGCTGCTACTCAGGGCAAAATCAAGAAGGTTATTCATCTTCTTGAAGTTGAGAAGGCTTAAGAATTTCAAAATAAACCCTATTGGGTTAAGCGGTAAAACCGCGTACTTTAGCAAGGAGGTGCGAATAAATGAAACTGCATGAACTTTCTCCCGTAGAGGGTGCTACAAGAGCCCCGAAGCGTATAGGCAGAGGTCACGGTTCCGGAAACGGCAAGACTGCCGGTAAGGGACACAAGGGTCAGAAGGCACGTGCCGGTCACGGAATGAGACCCGGCTTTGAGGGTGGTCAGATGCCCTTACAGAGACGTGTACCGAAGCGTGGCTTCAACAATATTTTTGCAAAAGAATATGCAATCGTTAATGTTTCCGCTTTAGAGGTGTTCGACGACGGTGCTGTCGTTGACGCAGCAGCATTAGAAGAGAAGGGTCTTATCAGATGTGCTTGCATGCCTGTTAAGGTTCTCGGCAACGGTGCGCTTACTAAGAAGCTCACTGTTACAGCAGCTGCTTTCTCAGCCGGTGCTTCTGAAAAGATTCAGAAGGCAGGCGGAACTGCTGAGGTGAAATAATTATGCTAGAGATTTTAAGAAATGCTTGGAAGGTTGTAGACATCCGTAAAAAGATTTTCTTCACCTTATTTATCATCTTGATCTTCCGTATTGGTTCGGTTATTCCCGTACCTTTCGTAGATCTTCAGTCTCTGCAAAGTGTTGCCTCAAGCACAGAAGGTTTTGGAGAATTCTTTAATTATCTTTCAGTGCTTACCGGTGGCGGACTTCAGTACGGCGCGCTTTTTGCAATGTCGGTAACCCCGTACATTAACGCGTCGATTATAATCCAGCTTCTTACTGTTGCTATTCCTTACCTCGAGCGTCTCGCTAAAGAGGGTGAGGAAGGCAGAAAGAAGATGGCTCAGATTACTCGTTTTGCAGCGGTAATACTCGGACTTATTCAGGGTACTGCTTACTTCTTCTATCTTAATAACCAGAACCACCTTTTAGTAAAGGGCGGAATGGCTGTTTTCGCAGCATTCGTAATCGTAGCTTGCTTTACTGCAGGTTCAGCTCTTGTAATGTGGCTTGGTGAGCAGATAGACGTTAAGGGTATCGGAAACGGTATTTCCATTCTGCTTTTTGCGGGTATTATTTCGAGAGCACCTGATGCCGCAAGAACACTTGTTGGTTATTGGGCACAGGGCAACTATGTTGCTGTTATCGGAATTCTCATTGCGTTCTTACTCGTTATCGCATTCATCGTATGGATGACTAACGCTGAGCGCAGAGTACCTGTTCAGTATGCAAAACGCGTACAGGGTAGAAAGCAGTATGGCGGACAGAACTCACACATACCTTTCAAGGTAAATATGTCAGGTGTTATGCCTGTCATCTTCGCAAGTTCTATCCTCATGCTTCCCACAATGATCCTTTCGTTTATGAATGTGACCAAAGAGAATACTTGGGTAAAGATTCTTGCCCTCTTCAGTTCTCAGGGTGCTTTCTACGCAATTCTTTATTTCTTACTCATCATTGGATTTGCATATTTCTATGCAACAATCCAGTACAATCCTGTTGAGATTGCAAATAACATCCGTAAAAACGGTGGTTCGGTTCCCGGAATTCGTCCAGGAAAGCCCACTTCGGATTATTTCCAGAAGATTTTGTCAAGAATTACACTGCTTGGTGCATTGTTCCTCAGTGTAATCGCTATCTTACCTATAATTATAGGTAGCGTTGGTAACATCAACATTTCACTCGGTGGTACTTCGGTACTCATTCTCGTAGGTGTTGCTCTTGATACCGTACAGAATCTTGAGTCTCAGCTTATGATGCGTCATTACAAGGGATTCCTTGATTAAAGCAGATAGAGGAGAAGCCATTATGAAATTAATACTTCTCGGTGCCCCCGGTGCCGGAAAAGGCACACAGGCTGAAAAAATCTGCGAAAAGCTTTCAATACCTACTATTTCTACAGGAAATATAATCCGTGCTGCTCTTAAGAATGGCACTGAGATGGGTAAAAAAGCTCAGAAGTATATTGATGCAGGACAGCTTGTTCCCGATGATGTCGTAATTGGCATCATCAAGGAACGACTCTTCGAGGATGACTGCAAGGCAGGTTTCATTCTCGACGGTTTCCCGAGAACCATTCCTCAGGCAGAAGCTTTAGATGAAATGGGAATCGAAATCGACTGCGTTTTATCAATCGAAGTACCCGATGAAAAGATAGTTACACGTATGTCAGGCAGACGTGTTTGCCCTGCTTGCGGAGCTAGTTATCACATTGAGTACAAGAAACCGGAGAAAGACGGAATTTGTAATGCCTGTGGCACAGAGCTCATAATCCGTAAGGACGATGAGCCGGCAACTGTTCTTGACAGACTTCACGTTTATCATGAACAAACTGAGCCTTTAAAGGATTATTATTCAAAAACCGGAAAACTCCGTACTGTAATCGGTCAAGAAGAAGTAGCTGATACAACAAAGCTTACCTTCGAGACGTTGGGATTATAGTCTATGATAGTGCTTAAAACCGGACGCGAGCTTTCTTTAATGCGGGAAGCTTGCAGAATTTCGGCAGGAGCATTAAAGCTTATAGGTCAGGCAATCGAGCCGGGTGTAACAACCGCGGAGCTCGATAGGATGGCTGAGAAATATATCAGAAGTGAGGGAGCAATTCCAAACTTTCTGAATTATCACGGCTATCCTAAAACTGCCTGTATTTCTATAAACAATGAGGTTATTCATGGAATACCGACTGAAAAGCGCAAGATTCAAGCAGGCGATATAGTCAGTGTAGATCTTGGAGCAATGATTAATGGATATCATGGAGACAATGCTGCAACTTTTGCTTGTGGTGATGTATCACCTGAAGCAAAGCGGCTGATGGACGTGACCCGCGAGAGCCTTTATGAAGGAATCAAAGCGGCGCGTGCAGGCAACAGAGTCGGTGATATCTCAAACGCTATCCAGTCGTATGTAGGAGCCCGTGGTTACTCGGTGGTACGAGAGTACGTCGGCCACGGAGTAGGCACAAGCTTACATGAAGCCCCCGAGATTCCGAATTTCGGCGCAGCCGGAAGAGGAATTCGACTTATGCCGGGAATGACACTTGCAATCGAACCGATGATTAATATCGGAAAACCTGATGTAAAGGTCTTACCGGACGGTTGGACGGTCATCACAAAGGACGGTTCGCTCTCTGCTCATTTTGAGCACACAGTTGCAATAACATCCGACGGTCCCCAGATTATGACTATTGCGTAAAATGGTGACGGTATGGAAAAGGGAACTGTAGTATACTCAAAAGCAGGTAGTGATAAGGGAAGTTTTCTGACGGTTGTGGATTTCACCGCTACATCGGTCAGAGTATGCGACGGAAAAAGATATAAGCTTATCCGTCCAAAACTTAAAAACCTTAAACATATCGGTGTGACAAGTACTGTCCTTGAGGACAAGGACCTTTTGACCGATAAAGCTTTGCGGATAGCGTTGGCTGTTTTCCGCAGTAAACTTTGATAAGGAGAAATTAATATGTCTAAAGCAGATATGATAGAACTCGAGGGTACCGTAGTTGAAGCATTGCCTAACGCAATGTTCAAGGTCAAGATCGATGGCGATCACATCATTCTTGCTCACATTTCAGGAAAGCTTCGTATGAATTACATCCGAATACTTCCCGGAGACAAGGTTGTTGTTGAGATGTCACCGTATGACCTCACAAAAGGACGCATTACTTGGCGTTCAAAGTAATTACTGACAATATTCAAGGAGGATTTCCAAATGAAAGTCAGACCTTCTGTAAAAAAGATTTGCGACAAGTGCAAAGTTATTAAGCGCAAGGGAAAAGTAATGGTTATCTGTGAAAATCCCAAGCACAAACAGCGTCAGGGCTAATCCTGAGCTCAACTTTAATGGAGGTGCATAGTTAATGGCACGTATAGCTGGTGTTGATCTTCCGAACGAGAAAAGAGTAGAAATTGGTCTTACCTATATCTTCGGAATCGGTCTTACTACATCAAAGCAGATCCTTGCAGCAACCGGTATCAATCCTGATACTCGCGTTAAGGACTTAAATGAAGACGATATTTCCAAGCTGCGTGAATATATCGAAAAGAACCTTCAGGTCGAGGGTGATCGCCGTCGTGCAATCGCATTCGATATTAAGAGACTTATCGAAATCGGAAGTTATCGTGGACTTCGTCACAGAAAGGGTCTCCCCGTAAGAGGACAGCGTTCAAAGACTAACGCTCGTACACGTAAGGGCCCGAAGAAGACTATCGCTAACAAGAAGAAGTAAGTTAGGAGGAAGGATTTAATGGCTACTAAGGCTACTAAGGCTACTGCAACACGCAGACGCCGTGATAAGAAAAACATTGAGCGCGGTGCAGCTCATATCCAGTCGACCTTCAACAATACCATCGTAACCATCACCGATACACAGGGAAATGCTCTTTCTTGGGCATCTGCCGGTGAGCTTGGTTTCAGAGGTTCTAGAAAGTCTACTCCTTTTGCTGCTCAGAGCGCTGCTGAAACAGCTGCTAAGGCTGCTATGGAGCATGGCCTTAAGACTGTTGAGGTTTACGTAAAAGGACCTGGTGCAGGACGCGAGGCTGCAATCAGAGCATTACAGTCCGCAGGTCTCGAGGTAAGCATGATTAAAGACGTTACCCCGATCCCGCACAATGGTTGCCGTCCTCCGAAGAGAAGACGTGTGTAACCGAAAATTTTGGAGGTGTAATTAGATGGCAAGATATACTGGAGCAGTATGCAGACAGTGCCGCCGTGAAGGACAGAAGTTGTTCTTAAAGGGCGAACGCTGCTATTCTGAAAAGTGTTCTATCGCTCAGAGAGCTTATGCACCCGGCCAGCACGGACAGGGTCGTAAGAAGTCTTCCGAATACGGAATGCAGCTCAGAGCGAAGCAGAGAGCAAGAAGATTCTATGGTGTTGCTGAGCATCAGTTCGCACACTACTATGAGATGGCTACTAAGAAGCAGGGTATGACAGGTACAAACCTTCTCCGTATCCTTGAAAGCCGTCTTGATAACGTTGTTTACAGAGCAGGCTACGCTTCTTCTAGAGCAGAAGCTCGTCAGCTTGTTGGCCACGGTCATTTCGAAGTAAACGGTGCGCGTGTTGACATCGCTTCTTACCTTTTAAAGGCTGGCGACGTTGTTACCGTTTGCGAGAAGGCAAGAGCACTTGATAAGATCAAGGCTGTTGTTGAGGCTAATGGTGCAAGACCCGTTCCCGAGTGGATGGCTGTTAATCGCGATGCATTCGAGGTTAAGGTTATCAACCTTCCCGAGCGTGAGCAGATTGAAGCTCCTGTTGAAGAGCAGCTTATCGTTGAGTTCTATTCTAAGTAATAGATTCATTTATGTATTGTTTTGCATGTCATACCGCACAAGACATGCAAAGCAAAATATATTGTGCGGAGATTGGAGCTTTTAGATGATAGAAATTGAAAAGCCCAGAATTGAAACGCTGGAATTATCAGAAGACGGCACTTACGGTAAATTCGTAATGGAGCCTCTTGAGAGAGGCTATGCTATCACACTCGGAAACAGCATGAGAAGAGTTCTTCTTTCAACTCTTCCGGGTGCAGCAGTTACTTCAGTTAAAATTGACGGTGTTGTTCATGAGTTTTCAACCATTGATGGTGTTAAGGAAGATGTTACTGAAATCATCCTCAACATCAAAGAGTTGATTGTAAAGCTTCATAGCGAAGGCACTAAGACAGTCTATATTGATGCTGTTGGACCTTGCGAGGTTACAGGTGAGTCTATAAAGGCTGACTCTGAAGTAGAAATTCTTAATAAAGATCAGCACATTGCAACTTTAGGCGATGGAGCAAAGCTCAACATGGAGCTTACTGTTTCGAGAGGTAGAGGCTATGTTCCTGCAGAAGGAAATAAGGCTGCTACCAACAACATCATCGGAGTTATTCCGATCGACTCTATTTATTCACCTGTTGTAAAGTGCAATCCTGTATTCGATGATACTCGTGTTGGAAGCACAGTTGACAAGGGTCGTCTTACCCTTGAGGTATGGACAAACGGTTCTATGGGAGCTAACGAGGCTGTTTCTTTCGCAGCTAAGATTCTCATTGAGCATTTCAGTCTTTTCCTCAACCTTGCTGAAGGCGTAAGCGAAAGCGAGAGCATCATGGCAGAAAAGGGCAACATTGAAAGAGAAAAGGTTCTTGATATGATTATTGAAGATCTTGACCTTTCTGTACGTAGCTTCAACTGCCTCAAGCGTGCAGGAATCCACACGGTTGAAGACCTTACCAACAAGTCCGAAGAGGATATGATGAAGGTAAGAAACCTCGGCCGTAAGTCTCTTGAAGAGGTTATCGCAAAGCTGGCAAGCTTCGGCTTTGCTCTTAAGAGTGAGAACGACTAAGTTCTACTAAAAAAATCACCGGTAAGGAGTGTTATAAATGCCCGGAACTCGTAAACTCGGCAGAAAGAGCGATCACAGAACCGCTATGCTGCGTGCTATGGTTACTTTCCTTCTTGAAAACGGAAAGATTGAGACCACCGTTACTCGCGCTAAGGAAGTTCGCGCTGTTGCTGAGAAATATATTACACTTGCTAAGACTGATAGTCTTACATCTAAGCGTCAGGCTATGGCGTTCATCACTAAGGAAGACGTTGTAAAGAAGCTTTACACCGAAATCGCTCCTAAGTACATGGACGTAAACGGCGGATATTGCCGTATCACAAAGACCGGCCCCCGTCGCGGTGACGCTGCTGAGATGGCTATTATAGAGCTTATCTAATAGTTTTTCAGTTTTCTTTAATCCTCGCATCGTAAGTCAGTTTTCTGTCTTTCGATGCGGGGATTAAATTGTTTTAATGAAGATTTGTGAGTATGCTTGCAAAATGCCGAGAATTGTTATATACTATGTAAAGATTTAATTTATAAGGAGAGCGAAAATGAAATTTAATCGCGCCGTGCTCAGTCGAGTAGAAAAATACAGAGAAAGAAAAGGACTTAAAATTATAGATACCGCTAGTCCGGTTTATGCAGTCTCAAAATTCTTTTATATTGTTGGATTTATTTGGTTTGCCGCAATTCAGTTGATGTTTTTCTTGGGACAGGCATTAATTCTGTCCGATCCAAAACAGGCAGAGCTTGTTTATATGAATCATTTCTATATTATTTCCGCTGCTGTTGCGGTGTCTGTTGCAGGATTTGTTTTACTTCTGCTCAGTAAGTACATAATTGGCGCGATACTGAATGTTTTATCTCTTTCGGTCGCAACATACGAGTACTATGTTTTACTTGTTCTCAAAAATCAGGATATCGATAGTATGACAAAATTCACATGGCGACATCTGATTCCTGCTATAGTTATGGTTTTAGCAGGTGCAATAATGTGCACAATCGCTCTCCGTGCAAAAGCGCTTTTGAAGAGAGATTACAACAGAGTGCTTGAAGCTCTGTATGTAACATATAAGGACAGACTACATGGAAATTCAGAGGATGAGTGGGAAGTTCTTTTGGCAGAGCTTGACGATGCCGCTCTTGAACAGGAAATGGACAAGCAATATACAAAAGAGTATATGAAAAGTAAAAAGGAAATTTCAAATAAATCAGAAAGTAATCAAGAATAACCCAAACGGCAGCAGTATGCTGCCGTTTGTTATGAGGAGATAAAATATGGCAACACTTAATATAGTTATGGTCGAACCCGAGATTCCGCAGAACACAGGTAATGTTGCCCGTACTTGCGCTGCAACCGGAGCCAGACTTCATCTTGTAGGTCCTATGGGATTTGCAATCGACGATAAAAAACTCAAAAGAGCGGGTCTTGATTATTGGCATTTGCTCGACATTACCTTTTATTCTTCGCTCAGCGAGTTTTTTGAGAAAAACAAAGGAGAATTCTTCTTTTTCACAACAAAAGCCTTACACGCGCATTCTGAGGTAGAATATCCGGATAACGCGTATCTGTTCTTCGGTAAAGAAACAAAAGGGTTGCCCGAAGAGCTGCTTCTTGAAAATCGGGATAGATGCGTGAGAATTCCAATGGTGTCAGATGCCAGAAGTCTCAATCTTTCGAATTCGGTCGCTATAGGCGTTTACGAGGTGCTAAGACAGTGGGATTATCCCGAACTCCAGAATTTTGGACAGTTGCACAACTATGAGTGGTAAAAAATTATTGCTTTAATGATAAATAAGTATTGCAAAATGCGAGTATATTGTGTAAAATAAGAATGTTAAATTATGTTTGACCAAAACTTTGTTATTTTTTTACCAACCAGAAAGGAAGATCCAAATTGGCATTTTTAAACAAAAAAACTGTAGACGACATTAATGTAAAGGGCAAGCGTGTTCTTGTTCGTTGTGACTTCAACGTTCCGCTCAAGGCTGGCGTTATCACCGACGAGAATCGTATCGTTGCCGCACTCCCCACAATCAAGAAGCTTATCGCTGACGGCGGTAAGGTTATCCTTTGTTCACATCTTGGTAAGCCGAAGGGTGAGCCCAAGCCTGAGCTTTCTCTTGCTCCTGTTGCAAAGAGACTTTCAGAGCACCTCGGTAAAGAGGTTGTTTTCGCTGCTGACGATAACGTAGTAGGCGAGAATGCAAAGGCTGCAGTTGCAGCAATGAAGGACGGAGATGTTGTTCTTCTTCAGAACACTCGTTACCGCGCTGAAGAGACCAAGAACGGCGAGGCTTTCTCGGCTGAACTCGGTTCTCTTGCAGATGTATTTGTAAACGATGCATTTGGTGCTGCTCACAGAGCACACTGCTCCACCGTTGGTGTTGTTAACTATGTTGAAGAGGCTGTTGTAGGTTACCTCATTCAGAAGGAAATCGACTATCTCGGAAACGCTGTTGAAAATCCCGAGCGTCCTTTCGTTTGCATCCTCGGCGGTGCTAAGGTTGCTGATAAGCTTTCTGTTATCGAGAACCTTATAAATAAGGCTGATACACTCATCATCGGCGGCGGTATGGCTTATACCTTCGCTGTTGCACAGGGTTACACCGTAGGTAAGAGCCTTGTTGACTTAGAGAAGGTTGATTACTGCCGTGATATGCTCAAAAAGGCAGAAGAGAAGGGCGTTAAGATCGTTCTTCCCGTTGACTCTATTGTAACAAAGTCTTTCCCTGACCCCGTTGACGCTGTTGTTGAGACTAAGAACGCTTTGACCGAGGAGATTCCTGAGGATATGATGGGTCTTGATATCGGTACTGAGTCTGCAAAGATATTTGCAGAAGCTGTTAAGAGCGCTAAGACAGTTGTTTGGAACGGACCTATGGGCGTTTCTGAGAACCCCTGCTTTGCTAACGGAACCGTTTCTGTAGCACGTGCACTTGCTGAGACCGATGCTATCACAATTATAGGTGGCGGTGACTCTGCAGCTGCAGTTAACAACCTTGGCTTTGGCGATAAGATGAGCCACATTTCTACCGGTGGCGGAGCCTCTCTTGAGTTCCTCGCGGGTAAAGAGCTTCCCGGTATCGTTGCAATGAACGATAAATAAGATTTAAGCTTTCGGCACGGTGTTTAACGATACCGTGCCCGTGCTATGTAATAAAGGAGAATAAAAATGAAAAAAGAAATGAGAAAAGCAGTTATCGCAGGTAACTGGAAAATGAATAAGACTCCCGCAGAGACAACCGCTCTTATAAACGAAATGAAGCCTCTTGTTGCAGGTGCAGATTGTGAAGTTGTTCTTTGTGTTCCTTTTGTTGACATTTTTGCTGCTGTAGAGGCTGCAAAGGGCTCTAATATTAAAATCGGCGCAGAAAACTGCCATTTTAAAGAGTCAGGCGCTTATACAGGTGAAGTTTCTGCAGATATGCTCGTAGCTTCGGGTGTAGAGTATGTTGTTATCGGTCACTCTGAGCGCAGACAGTATTTTGGTGAGACCGACCAGACCGTTAATCTTCGCACACTTGCCGCTTTAAAGGCAGGCTTAAAGCCCATCGTTTGCGTTGGTGAGACATTAGAGCAGAGAGAACTCGGATATACCGAAACTCTTCTCAAATTCCAGACAAAGATGGCTCTTACAAATGTTTCTGCCGAAGACCTTAAGAACGTAATCGTTGCTTATGAGCCTGTATGGGCAATCGGAACAGGTGTTACCGCTACTGCTGAGCAGGCAGATGAAGGAAACGGATTTGTACGCGCTGCTATTGCTGAAGCTTACGGCGCAGATGTTGCAGAGACCGTGACAATTCAGTACGGCGGTTCAATGAATGCTAAGAACGCAGATGAGCTCGTAGCAAAAGTAAACGTTGACGGCGGACTTATTGGTGGTGCTTCACTCAAGGCTGAAGACTTCAGCATTATTGTAAAAGCTGCAAGCAAATAAAAAAATTCAGGTGAAACAAATGAAAAAACCTTTAGTTTTAACAATTATGGACGGCTTTGGCTTTAACCCTGTAAAAGATGTTAATGCTATTGAAGCCTCAAAAACACCCAATCTTGATAAAATTTTTGCCGAGTGTCCCACTACAGCAATCGGCGCTTCGGGAATGGATGTTGGTCTTCCTGACGGACAGATGGGAAACAGCGAGGTTGGACACACCAATATCGGTGCAGGACGAGTTGTTTATCAGGAACTGACAAGAATTACTAAGTCTGCTAAAGACGGAGATATGATGAAAAATGAGGCTTTAGTAGCCGCTATTGAAAATTGTAAAAAGAAGGGCTCTGCTCTTCATCTTATGGGACTGTTATCTGACGGTGGAGTTCATTCTCATATCGAGCATCTTTATGCTCTCGTAAAGATGGCAAAGGATATGGGACTTACTGAGATATATGTCCATGGACTTCTCGATGGTCGTGATGTGCCTCCTTCTTCTGCAGCTGACTTTATTGATGCCGCAAACGCTGAATTTGCCAAAATCGGCGCAGGCAAGATTGCAACTGTTATGGGACGTTTCTACGGAATGGATAGAGATAACCGTTGGGACAGAGTAGGCAAGGCTTATGCAGCTCTTGTATACGGCGAAGGTATTGTTACCAACGATGCTGCAGCTGCAGTACGCAAGTCTTATGAAACCATTGATGAAGATGGAAAGTATTTGACCGATGAGTTCGTACTTCCTACCGTTATTGAGGGAACAAAGAGAATTGCATCGGGCGACAGTGTTATTTTCTTCAACTTCCGTCCCGACCGCGCAAGAGAAATTACAAGAACCTTTGTTGACCCTGATTTTGCAGGTTTTGAAAGAAAGGGCGGTATGCTCGACCTCTTCTATGTCTGCATGACTCAGTACGATGCGTCTATGCCTAATGTAGAGGTTGCATACAAGCCTCAGTCTTTAAAGAACACTCTTGGTGAGTATCTTGCAGAAAAGGGACTTACCCAGCTTCGTATTGCAGAGACTGAGAAGTACGCTCATGTAACATTCTTCTTTAACGGCGGCGTTGAAGTTGAGTATAGAAACGAGGACAGAATTCTCGTTGCATCTCCTAAGGTTGCAACATATGATATGCAGCCTGAAATGAGCGCAGAACCTGTTTGTGATAAGGTTTGCGAGGCTATTGAAAGCGGCAAGTACGACGTTGTAATACTTAACTTCGCAAACTGCGATATGGTAGGACACACAGGCATATTTGATGCCGCTGTAAAGGCTGTTGAAACTGTGGATACCTGCGTAGGCAGAGTAGCAGAGTCTGTTATTAAAATGGAAGGTGTAATGCTTCTTACAGCCGACCATGGTAATGCTGACTGCATGGTTGCAGAGGATGGTTCACCCTTTACCGCTCATACAACAAATCCTGTACCCTTCACAGTTATCGGTAAGGGCTGCAAACTTCGTGAAGGCGGAAAACTTTGCGACATTTCTCCCACAATCATAAAACTTCTCGGACTTCCTCAGCCCGAAGAAATGACCGGAGAAAGCATAATAATTGACTGATTTTAAAGGACGCAGAAATGCGTCCTTTTTATATAAACATTCTTTTTAAAAACTCTTTATTTTTTTATATATTTATGCTATAATATATTTTGATTAATTATGTGGAGGTGTTAGTATGACTTTTCGAAAAATTGCAGTGCTTTTTTGCGCTATTATAATGCTTTTTACTTTAACATCTTGTAGCCCTTTAGATACAAGTATCGACAGTCTTATAACGCCGCCCAAACAGGATGGGGATATATATCCGATACATCAGGCGCTTGAAAAATCTATAGGAAAGGATTTCACCCTGAAATATCCTATTTCCGGGGATTATCGTTCGGCTTTTTCTTTTAAAGATATAGATGGCGATGGTTTTGAAGAGGCACTGGCGCTTTACACCCTTAATAACGAAGGCACAGTTTCTACCCATTTGAATATTATTGACAATATTGATGAAGAGTGGGTAAGCTGCTCTGACGTTATGGTTGTCGGTAACGGTGTCGAGAAAATGACATTCTGTGACCTAAACGGCGATGAAATACCCGAAATTATTATTGGTTGGATGATTTACGGAACTGTCGATAAGCAGGTAGGCGTTTATACCTATGACGGTAACACGCTTAATCAGCGCGCTATGGAAAAGTATACCGTTTTTCTTTGCAGCAGTCTTAAATCTTCAGGTAATGACGAGCTAATTGTTATAAACCTTAATACAACCGAAAAAACGTCGTCGATTAAGGTTTTGACACTTAGTCAGAACGGTATAGCAGAAACGGGAACGGCAATGCTGGACGGCGGTGTTACCAGCTATTCGGCTCCAATCGTTTCTAAATTGAGCGATGGCAGACCTGCGCTCTATCTTGACGCCATTAAAGGAACAGGTACTCTTACCGAAATTGTCTGGTTTGAAGGAGCAACTCTAAAAAGCACCTACAATGCTGTGACGGCTGAAACAAGCACGACATACAGACCGTCGGTCGTATATATAAAGGATATTAACGGAGACGAAATAATGGACATCCCGATTATGTCTGTTTTGCCTTCGTCTGCCAGTAAAATAGAAACCGATAAGGTGTATGTAACGGCATGGAGCAGCTTTAACGGTAATGAAATGAAGGTTATTAAAAATACCTTTATGAACTATACTGATGGGTATTATTTATCAATTCCTGATAATTGGATGAACAGACTTCATCTTGCGAGAAAAACCGATTCGAGACAAAGAATTTTCTATAGCTATAATCCTGAAGAAGAAATTCAGGGTCCTGAAATTTTCAGAATAATTTCAGTTTCGCAGTCGGATATAGAATCGGGTAAATTTGAGACAAAAGATTATCAGAAACTCGGAGATTACGCAGATGTAGCGCATTTTGTCAAGGTTGTTGACGATAATGAGCTTGAGATAACCTTCGAAAAACTTAAAGCAATTTTCTATATCATTAAGTAGTTGGATTTTTATAATAACAGGGAGGAGATACAATGAAAAAGATTCTTATCGTTGAAGATGAAGTGGCTATTCGTGAATTTGAGGCAATTAACCTGAAAAGAGTCGGTTATACAACTATTGAAGCAGGTTCGGGAGAAGAGGCTCTTGAGATTTTTGACAGAGAACCCGATATTGATATTGCGCTTCTAGATATTTCTATGCCCGGAATGGATGGTTTCACTCTTTGTAAGGAGCTTCGAAAACGAACAGAAACTCTCGGTATTATAATGCTTACTGCTAGAACGCAGGAAATGGATAAAATAAGCGGTCTTATGATGGGTGCAGATGACTATATCACAAAACCGTTTAGTCCGACCGAGCTTTTAGCCAGAGTAGATTCTCTGTACCGCAGAGTCGGAATGAACAACACGGTTACACAAAAGAGCTCTAATGAGATTACTATTGGTGATTTTACGTTAAATCTCAGAAGACATACTCTTATGAAAAAAGGCGAAAATATTGAGCTTACACAGGTTGAGTTCCAAATTGTTGAATACTTCTTTACAAACCCCGATACCGCTCTTGACAGAACCGACATACTGAATAAGGTTTGGGGAAGCGGTTATTTTGGAGAAGAAAAGATTGTTGACGTTAATATCAGACGTCTTCGTATGAAGATTGAGGATGAACCCTCCTCTCCGAAACATCTTGTAACAGTTTGGGGAATGGGTTATAAGTGGAATAGCGGAGAATAATCCTATAATATTTTTAAAAGGCAGGTGAGGACAAAATGGATTTTGAAGTAAAGTTTAAAAGTGTTGCTTGGAAATGGATATTAAACGTTTTTCTTGTAATGCTTCTTGTCATTGTTGTCCTCGAAGTGCTTTTTTGCGTATTTATTCGAAATTATTATATAAGCAAGGTTCAGAGTGTAGCTGAAGAATACGGCTATGCATTTGTAACTCCTTTGGCAAATGCCTCTCAAACCGAGTTTCAGACTATGGCGCGTCAGTATTGCGAGGAGTTTGAACATAAAGATAAATTAGAAGTTCAGATATTGGATACAAGGGGAAACGTTCTTTTTTCAACCACCGGATTCAGCCCTGAAAACACCTTTAAGCCTGATTACGATTTGGCAATGACAAATGGAGAAAGAGCATATTGGAGTGGCAAAAATACGGTTGGTGAAAGTATACTTGCCGGAACAGTATTGCTCGATTCCGGAGATAAGCCATCAAATGGTGCTGTTCGTTGGATAGTGTCCCTTACAGGAGTTAATAGGCATATTTTATTTGTTTCGATTTTCGCGGTTATAATTGGTGTCATTATTCTTTCAATTACAGGAGTATCAGGTCTTTATTTTATTAAATCTATTGTTAATCCCATAAGAGATGTAAGCAATATTTCAAGAAAAATTGCGATGGGTGATTTTAACTCCAGAATTGAAATCTCTGCAAACAACGAGGTCGGAGAGCTTTGCGATTCGATTAACTATATGGCAAGCGAGCTTCAGTCGGCTGAGAATATGAAAAATGAATTTATATCTTCAGTTTCCCATGAACTTCGAACTCCGCTCACAGCTATCAGAGGTTGGGCGGAAACGGCAAAAATGTCTATTGGATATGATGAAGAAACGGTGAAAAAGGGCTTGGATGTTGTTCTGTCTGAATCCGAGAGACTGAGAAGTCTTGTCGAAGAGCTTCTCGACTTTTCAAGAATGCAATCGGGAAGACTGTCTCTTAACATTGAAACCTTTGATTTAAGAAAGGTTATCAGAGAATCTGCCGAAATGTATGATGAGCTTGCAAGAAAGCAAGATGTAGAACTTCTTTATATACCGCTGCCCGAACAGGTTGTTTGCAAGGGTGACTTTAACCGTATTAAACAGGTGTTTATAAACGTTATCGACAACGCGCTTAAATACAATCAACCGGGTGGACAAATTCTTATTAATTCCACTATGGAAGAGGGATGCGTGCAGGTTGCCATAAGCGATACCGGTGTAGGTATAGCCGCTGCAGATCTTGACCGAGTTAAAGAAAAATTTTATAAAGCAAATAAAACTGTCAGAGGTTCGGGTATCGGACTCGCCGTAGCAGATGAAATAATGAAACAGCATAACGGATTATTACTTATTGACAGTACAGAGGGTATCGGAACAACGGTTACAGTTGTTTTCCCGATTTATGATGAAGAAATAGATTCTAAGGGAGATTTAGATGAGCTGTAAAAAAACAAGCATCGGAGGTCAGGCGCTGATTGAGGGTATTATGATGAGAGGTCCCGAAAAGAGCGTTATGGCTGTCCGCATGAAAGACGGAAATATCGACGTCAGTGAAATGACAATCAAAACAATAAAGGATAAATCAGTCCTTTTTAGACTTCCTATAGTTCGCGGAGTTGTCAATTTCGTTGAATCTATGATTGTCGGATATAAGGCTATGATGGAATCTGCCGACAAGTCGGGCTATCTTGACGAACTTGAGGAAGAAGATAAAAACAAAGAAAAGAAAGATAACAGCGCAATTATGAACTTTATAATGATAGTTGCCTCTGTTCTTGCAGTAATTCTTTCGGTAGGACTTTTTATTTATCTTCCGTCCCTTGCTTTCAAAGGAGTTAATTATCTTGCGGGATATACGCTTTCTTCTTATCAGGCAGTTTTTGAAGGCGTTTTAAAAATACTTATTTTTGTAGGTTATATGTTTGCTGTTTCTCAGATGAAGGATATCAAAAGGGTATTTAGCTTTCACGGAGCAGAGCATAAGACAATCTTCTGCTATGAAGCAGGGCTTGAGTTAACGGTAGAGAACGTCAGAACACAAAGACGTTTTCATCCGAGATGTGGAACATCCTTTATGATACTTATGCTTATCGTAAGTATAGCGGTAACTCTTTTGCTTGATTTTCTATTCCCGGCACTTAAAGGTGTTTTGTGGCTGAGAACGATAATTAAGCTTTTACTCGTTCCTGTAATCTGCGGACTTGGATACGAGCTTATCAAGGTTTGTGGAAGACACGATAATATACTTACAAAAATTGTAGCGGCTCCTGGACTCTGGCTTCAGAGACTTACTGTTTTAGAACCTGATGACTCTATGATTGAGGTTGCTATTGCCGCTATGGTTGAGGTAATTCCCGAAAATAAAGAGTCGGATAACTGGTAATATGAAGGTTCAGGAAGCAATTAAATATTCATCAAAGAGACTTAGCGATATTACCGATGAAGCGGAAAACGAGGCTGCGCTGCTTGTTTCTTTTCTTGCAGAAGAAGAGCCAAACAGACTTTTCTTTTCGGATAAAACTGTTGACAAATCTAAACTTGATGAACTGATATTCAAAAGAGAAAAACATATTCCGTTACAGTATATTATCGGCAAATGGTGGTTTTATAAGGGTGAGTTTTTCGTCGGTGACGGAGTGCTCATTCCAAGGCAAGATACCGAAACCTTGGTTGAATGTGCTGTAGATATTCTTAAAAATAAAGAAATTGCCGAGGTTGCAGACCTTTGTGCAGGAAGCGGTTGTATCGGAATCAGTATTGCGACCGATTTTCCCGATTCGAGCGTAACCTGTGTTGAAAAATATGAAAGAGCATATTCTTATTTGCTTAAAAACATTGAACATAACAGCGTTAATAATGTCAAAGCCGTTATGGCAGATGTGTGTGAAGATGTTTTCGGTAAATATGACCTTATTGTAAGCAACCCGCCGTACATTACCGAAGAGGATATGAAGGACCTTTCAAATGAGGTTAAAAAAGAACCCGAAACTGCTCTTTTCGGTGGAAAAGACGGTCTCGACTTTTATCGTATTATTACTGAGAAATGGAAGACGACTTTAAAGGAAAACGGAGTTTTGGCGTTTGAGGTTGGTATCGGTGAAGCTGATGCGGTATCAAATATTTTGCAAGAAAATGGATTTGAGAAAATAACTGTTTTAAATGACCTTGGCGGAGTGCAAAGGGTTGTTTTTGGGACAGTGAATAAATTATAATTTAGACAAAGAAATCAAAAAAGGTGGTATTTTCAATGTCAGAAGATAAAAGCAAAGCATTAGCCACAGCGTTGGCTCAGATTGAAAAACAGTTCGGACAGGGTGCAGTTATGCGTCTTGGCGAAAACAACGGTATGGCAGTAGAGCATATCAAGACAGGTTCTGTTTCCCTTGACCTTGCTCTTGGAATCGGTGGTGTTCCGCGCGGGAGAATCGTTGGAATTTACGGACCAGAATCTTCGGGTAAAACTACACTTGCGCTTCACGTTATTGCTGAAGCACAGAAAACAGGAGGTACAGCCGCATTTATCGACGTAGAGCATGCGCTTGACCCCGTATATTCGCAGAATCTTGGAGTAGATATTGATTCGCTCCTCGTTTCTCAGCCTGATACAGGAGAGCAGGCTCTCGAAATTACCGAGGCTCTTGTTCGTTCGGGCGCGATTGATGTTGTTGTAATCGACTCGGTTGCCGCTCTAGTTCCCAAGGCTGAAATGGAGGGTGAGATGGGTGATAGCCATGTCGGACTTCATGCCCGTCTTATGTCTCAGTCGCTCAGAAAGCTTGCAGGCGCAATCTCCAAGTCTAACTGCGTTGCGATTTTCATAAATCAGCTTCGTGATAAGATTGGCGTTATTTACGGAAGTAGTGAGACCACAACGGGCGGTCGCGCGCTTAAGTTCTATGCATCTGTAAGAATTGATGTCAGAAGAGTTGAAACCATTAAGGTTAATGGCGAAATGATAGGTTCAAGAACAAGAGCAAAGGTTGTTAAGAACAAGGTTGCTCCTCCTTTCCGTGAGGCTGAATTTGACGTTATGTACGGCAAGGGAATTTCACGTACAGGTGAAATTGTTGACCTTGGTGTTAAGTTTGAAGTGCTCAAGCGTTCTGGCGCATGGTTCTATTACGGAGATATGAGACTTGCTCAAGGTAGAGATAATACAAAGCAGCTTTTCGAGGATAACCCCGAGCTTGCAAATGAGGTTGAGGCTAAGATTGTTGCCGCTATGACCGAGTCTGAAGAAGCAAAAAAAGCTCCTAAAACAGCTACCGCTGCAGAACCCGTTGTAGCCGAGGCAACACCCAAGCGCAAGAAGGTTAATATTGATATTGCGGTTGACGATTAATGAAGGTTGCTGCATTAAAACAAATGAAAAAAGCACTCACTGCTGTCACTTTTGATGACGGCAGTGAACTTTTGCTTGATTCGGAGCTTATTATAATTGAAAATATTAAAATCGGCTTTGAAATCGATGATGTAGATAATTTGAAATATCTTTCGGATTATAAAAGGGCAAAATCCAGAGCCCTTTGGTATCTTTCAAGAGGAGATTTATCTGAAAAGGCGCTTTATGATAAACTCGTAAGAGGAGAGTTTTCCGAAAGAGCCTCGAGAGATGCGGTAGAACGCATGAAAGAACTCGGACTTGTGAATGACGAGGCTTATGCGACTCGTATGGCGGAATATCTCAAGAATTGCGGTATTTCAAAAAGAGAAGCCGAGTATAAGATGACAAGCCGCGGAATACCGAGAGATATTGCACATTCACTTTTGGAATCTGAGGAAAATGAATGTGATAAAATTAAACATCTTTTAGAGCATAAATATGCGAATAAGTTAAGTGATGAAGAATCGGTAAAAAAGGTTTTTGCCGCACTTATCCGCAAAGGCTTTTCTTATTCGGACGTTAAAAGTGCTTTGAGAGAATATAGTGAAGAAATTTACAACAGTGAGGACTAAAAATGGCATATAAGGTTAGCGTTGTATCGCTCGGCTGTCCCAAGAACCAGGTTGACGCCGAGATGATGTTGGCGGCTCTTTTAAAGGATGGGTTTGAATTATCAGTCGAAGAAGCCGAGGCCGATGCAATAATAGTAAATACCTGCGGTTTTATCGAGGATGCAAAAAGCGAAGCTATTGAGAATATCCTTGAATGTGCCGCATACAAAAATGACGGAAAACTCAAGGCTTTAATTGTTACGGGTTGTCTTGCCGAGAGATATAAAGACGATATTACCGAGGAAATACCCGAGGTTGATATGGTTGTCGGTATCGGAAGTAATAAAGATATAGCAAAGCTGACACGAGAGGCTATTGAGGGTAACTTTAAAAATTCTTACGGACCGAAGGAAGACCTTGATTTAAATGCAGAGAGAATACTCGGCGGTTTGCCATTTACGGCTTATATCAAGATTTCCGACGGCTGTGATAACTGTTGTACATATTGCGCTATCCCTGAAATCAGAGG
>JAZONJ010000055.1:0-2290 GCA_045654425.1 Acutalibacteraceae bacterium | reverse complement strand
GAACTGCTTGGGTGCGCTGGGAAGCTCAAGCTCCTGAGGAACACCCTTGAAGTTGTTCCAGATATCAATAATCTCTTCCTTAGAAGGCTTGTTTTCAAATCTTACGAATACTGCGCCCATGTGTCCGTTTGTAACGGGAACACGAATACACTGTGCTGTGAAAGCAGGTGCTGTTGCAGGAACGATTTCGTCACCTTCAACCTTACCGTAAATCTTAAGGGGCTCTATTTCGGACTTTTCTTCTTCACCGCCGATGAAGGGGATTACGTTGTCAACCATCTCGGGCCATGTTTCGAAGTTCTTACCTGCGCCGGAAATTGCCTGATATGTGCAAACGAGAACATCCTTAACGCCGAACTTATTGAGAGGGAAAATAGCGGGAACGTAGCTCTGGAGAGAGCAGTTGGACTTAACAGCAACGAAACCTCTCTTGGTGCCGAGTCTTTTGCGCTGTGATTCAATTACAGCTGTGTGTTCGGGGTTGAGCTCGGGAATAACCATAGGAACGTCGGGTGTATGTCTGTGAGCGGAGTTGTTTGAAACAACAGGGCACTCATGCTTTGCGTACTCTTCTTCAAGAGCTTTTATTTCGTCCTTCTTCATATCGACTGCGCAGAATACGAAATCAACCATGGAAGCGATTTTTTCAACGTCTGCTGTTGCGTCCATAATTACCATTTCGCCAACCTTCTCAGAGAAGGGAACGTCCATCATCCAACGCTTGCCGCCGACATCTTTGTATTTCTGACCTGCTGAACGTGAACTGGCAGCAAGAACGGTAATATCAAACCAAGGGTGATTATCAAGAAGCGTAATAAAACGCTGTCCTACCATACCTGTTGCGCCTACTATACCAACCTTATACTTTTTCATCTGAACTTTACCTCCGAAAAAATTAAGCAAACCGCTTGCATTAAGCCGCACTTTGCAATATAATACAAGTAATAATAACATATATTTAAAGGATTTGCAATGAAAAAATCAGATTTTTATTACGATTTACCGCAAGAATTTATCGCACAGACGCCGCTTGAGCCCCGCGACAGCTCGAGAATGATGGTTCTCGACAAAAAAAGCGGTATAATTTCACATAATCATTTTTTTGATGTGCTTGATTATATTTCCGAAAAAGACTGTATTATTTTAAACGATACCCGTGTCTTGCCGGCCAGAATATACGGAGTTAAAAAAGACACCGGTGCGGTTGTAGAATTTCTGCTTTTAAATCAGCATTCGCAGGATGTTTGGGAATGTGTTACAGGTCCGGGCAGAAGAGCAAAACCCGGCACATCTTTTGATTTTAACGGTCTTATGAGTGCTGAAGTTATTGATGTGCTTGACGGCGGTAACAGACTTATTAAGTTTATTTACGAAGGAAATTTTTATAATATACTCGACGATATCGGAGAAATGCCGTTACCGCATTATATTACTGAAAAGCTTAATGATAAAGAGCGGTATCAGACCGTTTATTCCGCCAACCTCGGTTCTGCCGCCGCTCCTACGGCTGGACTTCATTTTACGCCTGAGCTTCTTGCAAAAATTGAGGATAAAGGAATAAAAATCGGTAAGGTTACCCTCCACGTTGGTCTTGGTACGTTCAGACCCGTAAAAGAAGAAAACATTGAAAATCACCTTATGCATTCCGAGCACTATCATTTGCCGAAAGAAACTGCCGACTTAATCAATAAAACTCACGAAAACGGTGGCAGAGTATTTGCTGTTGGAACAACAACGTGTCGTACACTTGAGTCGGTAGCAAGCAAGCACGGTAAAATAATTGAAGATGATGACTGGACAAGTATTTTCATTTATCCTGGATATAAATTCAAGTGCATAGATTCTCTTATAACTAATTTCCATCTGCCCGAAAGCACGCTGATTATGCTTGTCAGTGCCTTTGCGGGTTACGAAAACACAATGAACGCTTATAAAACGGCCGTTGATGAAAAATACAGATTTTTCTCTTTCGGTGACAGTATGATGATTACAGAGGTAGAATAATGTATAAGCTTATAAATAATGAAGGGACAGCAAGACGCGGTGAATTTGTAACCGTACACGGAACGGTGCAGACTCCTGCGTTTATGAACGTAGCTACCTGCGGTGCGATTAAGGGTGCCCTCGATGCATATGATCTAGATGAGATTCATTGTCAGGTAATGCTTTCAAATACTTACCATTTACATCTTCGGCCCGGTGATGAGAAAGTAAAAGCACTTGGCGGTCTTCATAAAATGACCGGCTGGAACGGCCCGATCCTTACAGATAGCGGCGGATTTCAGGTTTT
>JAZONJ010000054.1:0-5188 GCA_045654425.1 Acutalibacteraceae bacterium | reverse complement strand
TGCAGATTACACAATTACAGAAGCCGGCTTTGGTTCTGACCTCGGCGCAGAAAAGTTCATGGACATCAAGTGCCGTCTTGCAGGACTTACCCCCTCTGCAGTTGTTCTTGTTGCAACCGTCCGCGCTCTTAAATACAACGGTGGTGTTCAGAAGTCTGAGCTTTCGGCTGAAAATCTCGAAGCTCTCGAAAAGGGTATTGTGAACCTCGGCGCTCACATTGAAAATATGAAGAAATACGGTGTTCCCGTTGTCGTAGCAATCAACCGCTTCGGCACCGATACCGACGCTGAACTTAAAATGATTGCAGATTATTGCGAAAGCCTTGGTGCAGACTTTGCTCTTTCTGAAGTGTTTGCAAAAGGTGGCGAGGGTGCTGTTGACCTTGCAAATAAGGTTGTTGCCGCTTGCGAAAAAGAGTCAAACTTTGCTCCCATTTATGATGCAAACCTTTCCATTAAGGAAAAGATTACCGCTATCGCAAAGACAATCTACGGTGCCGACGGTGTTGCTTTCACCGCCGAAGCTGAAAAGAATATTAAGGACATCGAAGAACTCGGAGCAGGTATGCCCGTTTGTATGGCAAAGACTCAGTATTCTCTCTCAGATAACGAAAAGGCTCTCGGCAGACCGACAGGCTTTACTATTACCGTTCGTGAGGTTAAGATTTCTGCCGGCGCAGGTTTTGTTGTTGCGCTTACAGGTTCAATTATGACAATGCCGGGTCTCCCGAAGGTTCCCGCTGCTAACAATATTGATGTCAGCGACGACGGAAACATCACAGGACTTTTCTAAAATGACCGAAATAATAACAAAAAGTCCACAAGAAACCGAAGCCTTTGCCGAAAAGCTGTCCCGAAAATTTTCAGGCGGTGAAATAATCGCTTTTCGCGGTGGTATGGGAATGGGAAAAACCTGTTTTACAAGAGGGCTTGCGCGCGGTCTCGGTTTTGAAGGTTCCGTAACCTCCCCTACCTTCGCCCTCGTTAATGAATATATTGGTGGAAGACTACCTTTATACCATTTTGATATGTATAGGGTTGAAAGTTGGGAAGACCTTTATTCGAGCGGATATTTTGACTATATAGAAGTTGGCGGCGTTATTGCTGCTGAATGGAGTGAAAATATCGAAAACGCTCTCGAAGGAAAGGTTATAACGGTAGAATTCGAAAGGCTCAATGATAACACGAGAAAAATTACGGTAACAGGAGCGGATTTATGAGAATTTTAGCATTAGAATGTTCGGCAGGCCCCGCTTCTTCGGCTATTATGGAAAACGGCGTTATTGTCGCGTCGGATTTTACCAATGTCAAAATGACCCATTCACAGACACTTTTGCCGATGGTAAAGGCTATGCTTGATAAGGCGGGCTTTTCTATGAACGATATCGATGCTTTAGCAATCAGTAACGGACCCGGTTCTTTTACCGGTATTCGAATCGGAATCAGCGCCGTAAAGGGTCTTGCAGCTCCGCGAAAGCTTCCCTGCTATGCCGTATCAACTCTTAGAGCAATCGCCGAAAATTATAAAAATTTTGAAGGCGTCGTATGCGCCGTTATGGATGCTCGTTGCAATCAGGTATATAATGCGCTTTTCAAAGCCGAAAACGGCAAACTTACCCGTCTGTCAGAAGACAGAGCTCTTATGATAGATGAACTTATGCATGAATTATCCGAAAAGTGTGAGAATATAATTATAGTCGGTGACGGTGCGGGACTTTTCGAGCAGTTTGCAAACGAAAAGATTGCAGTCGCAGAGGAAGAAAACCGCTATCAGACAGCAGTTGGCGTTGCTCTTGCGAGCAAAGAATATGAGCCCTTATCTTCCGACAAACTAATGCCGTTTTACCTGAGACTACCTCAGGCAGAGCGCGAACTCAAAGCAAAAAAGGAGCAAGCAAAATGAAAATAGCAATTGGATGTGACCACGGCGGTCTTGAACATAAGAATGAAATTAAAAAACATCTCGAAGAACGCGGATTCGAGGTTGTTGACTCAGGAATTTACGAACAGGTTTCGGTAGATTATCCCGATATTGCAAGAAAGGTTTGCGCTAACATTTTAAGCGGAGAATGTGAACGAGGAATTCTCGTTTGCGGAACCGGAATCGGAATGAGTATTGCCGCAAATAAGATAAAGGGCATTCGCGCCGCCGCTTGCTCAGAACATTTCAGCGCAAAATTCACAAGACTTCACAACGACTCCAACATCATCTGCCTTGGCGGTCGAGTTATCGGAGTCGGCACTGCTATCGAGCTTGCTGACATTTTCGTCGACACCGAGTTTGAGGGCGGAAGACACGAAACTCGCGTAAATAAGATTAAAGAAATCGAGAACGAACAGTAATTTGGAGGCATTAGTTTGAGTAATATTTGGCATAATATTAATCCCAAAAGAATTACACCGAAAGAGTTTATCGCGGTTATCGAGATTGAAAAAGGAAGTAAGTGCAAGTATGAGCTTGATAAGGAAACAGGAATTCTTATCCTAGACCGAATCCTTCATACCTCTACCCACTACCCTGCTAATTATGGCTTTATTCCGAGAACCTATGCAGACGACCTTGACCCGCTTGATGTTCTTGTGCTCTGCTCGGAGTCTCTAAAACCGATGACAAGCGTAAAGTGTTATCCTATCGGTGTTATAACAATGATAGATTCGGGCAGAAGTGATGAAAAGATTATTGCTATCCCCGTAAACGACCCGACCTACAACTGTTACACCGAAATTGACCAACTTCCGAAACACATTTTTGAAGAAATGAAGCATTTCTTTAAGGTTTATAAGGAACTTGAAAGCAAAGAAACCGCTGTCAATGAAGTAAGAGGCAGAGAAGATGCCGAAGCTATCATCTCCGCTGCTATCGACGGATATATTGAGAATTATTGCAAATAAAAATTAACACCCGAAGGCAACTTCGGGTGTTTTCAACTGCAGATTGAGTCAAATCCCCAAACTCAACCTACGGTTTGTAGACTTTTGTGCAAAAAACGCTTACACTAAAATACGAAAGGAGGCGCAAAATGGACCAGATAAAGATTGGAAAATTTATTGCCGAATGCAGAAAAAAGCAAAACCTTACACAAATGCAGTTAGCGGAGAAACTCTCGGTTACAGACAGAGCAGTCTCAAAATGGGAAAACGGTAAATCAATGCCCGATTCAGCCATTATGCTCTCTCTATGCATTGCGCTTTCTATCAGCGTAAACGATTTATTACATGGGGAGGTAGTTTCAGTGGATAACTACAACAAAGAATCAGAAAAATTGTTAATTGAAATGGTAAAACAGAAGGAAGAATCCGATAAAAAACTTTTATCGCTTGAAATACTTATCGGAACTTTCTCAATAATAATACTTTTAGGCTTTACTTTCGTAGCTTCTTTTTTCCAAATGGAAGACTGGCTCAGAATAGTATTTATTGTTGCAGGTTTCGTGATTGGTTTAGTCGGAATTGGGTTTGCTCTTCGAATTGAGCAGACGGCAGGTTACTACGAATGCAGAAAGTGCGGACATAAATATGTCCCGACATATAACAGCGTCCTTTGGGCGATGCACTACGGCAGAACAAGATATATGAAATGCCCTGAATGTAGTATAATGTCCTGGCAAAAAAAGGTAATATCAAAAGAGAAAAGATAACAAAAAAACAAACCGCGAAGAATTATAAAAATCAGGCAAAATAAGATGTAGAAAGTCTTTTCTCCGAGTAAAGATATATTAAGCGGTACGATGTGGGCATCGACCCCTACAATGCCGATTTTTTATTCGTCGCAAAAGACGGCAAAAAATCAGTTGAATTTGGATGCAGATGACGCATTCTTTGAGCGAAGATGTATGCAGATACTTCGAGCGAGAAAAGGCGGCAAGATAACAAAAGACACCCTCTCGGGTGTCTTTTTATCGTTCTGCGCCAAATTCGGCGATTTTTTACTCGTCTTTTCCGCAGCAGCGTTTATATTTCTTTCCGCTACCACACGGACAAAATGCGTTCTTTGCAACTGCGCCCTTTCCGCGAACGGTGGTTGAAACGGTGCCGTCTCCCGAGGTTTCGTTTTCCTCGGCTACCTTTTCGCGCTTAATCTCTTCATCCTTACGGATGCGGACTGTGAGCACAAGTCTTGCAGTTTGTTCTCTGATTGAGTCGGTCATTGCCGAGAACATATCAAAACTTTCATTACGATATTCGATAACGGGATTATGCTGACCGTAAGCGCGAAGATTGATACCCTGTTTTAACTGGTCCATAGCATCGATATGCTCCATCCAATTTGTATCAACACTCTTGAGAAGCATCACGCGTTCCATCTCACGCATAATTTCAGAACCAAACTCGTTTTCTCTTTCTTCATAAAGAGCGAGAGCTTTTTCTTTTATAGTCTCGGTTATATCCTGAATCTCAATATCATTAAGGTCATTTGCGGTATATTTAAGGTCTTCATCATCAAGGAGCCATCCGCCGAAGAACTCGCGAAGTCCGTCAAGATTCCATTCGTCTTGCTCATCGTCCCCGAGATATTCATTGACAGAATTTGCGATGAAATCACCAATCATCTTCTTGACGGTCTCCTGAATATCATCTCCGTCAAGAACCTTGTTTCTCTGCTCGTAAATAAGCTCTCTCTGACGGGTCATAACGTCGTCAAACTCTAAAACGCTCTTTCTAATAGCAAAGTTTCTTGCCTCGATTTTGTTCTGTGCGCTTTCAATAGAGCGTGAAAGCATACCGTTTTGGAGAGGCATATTCTCGTCCACGTTAAGTGTGTTCATAACACTTGCCATTCTCTCTCCGCCGAAGAGTCGCATAAGGTCATCTTCCATTGAAACGTAGAAACGAGTTCTACCCGGGTCACCCTGTCGACCTGCACGACCTCTTAACTGATTGTCAATACGACGTGATTCGTGGCGCTCGGTACCCATAATAAAGAGTCCGCCGGCCTCTCTTACCTTTTTAGCTTCGGGAGCGATTTCTGCCTTAAAGTCGGCAAAGGCTTTAGCAAATTCCTCTCTTGCCTTTAAAATTACCTCGTCGTCGGTTTCGCCGTAGCCTGTTGCCTCAGAGATAATTTCATCACTGTAGCCACTGTGCTTAAGCTCTGCTTTTGCAAGATATTCTGCATTACCGCCAAGCATAATATCGGTACCACGGCCTGCCATATTGGTAGCGATGGTAACGGCGCCGAATTTACCTG
>JAZONJ010000053.1:0-5184 GCA_045654425.1 Acutalibacteraceae bacterium | reverse complement strand
CGCACCGGTTGGAATGATGAAGAAAATTACCCCTCGGTTCGGGTTATTCACTCGGTAGAAGAACTTAAGACCTATTATAATGAGAATAAGGATAAATATTATCTTGAACGCAGAGAAAACCCATTGACAGATTCTACAATAGGTTTTTTAGATGCTGTAGATAAATATGATGATGCTTATTTTGAAAAACATATACTTATAATGGCTTTGGTTGAAGAGGGAAGCGGATCAATCCGTCATAAAGTTGACTATGTGAAAAAATGCTCGGACGGAAAGCTTTATATTAATGTATTGTCGATTATCCCTGAAATCGGAACAGATGATATGGCAGGCTGGCATATTCTTATAGAACCCGAAAAGGGTGTTACTGTAGAGAAAGAGTCGGATGTTACGGTGCTGTTAGATGGTATTGACCCGAAAAAAGCGCCGAGACCTGTAAACGCGCAGAAGCATTTTGCAAATATATCCTTTATGCTTTTTGATGGTTTTGAATATGCTGTATGTGACGAAAATGAAGGCAGCGGTTTTTGGGTAGAACTGTGGCCATATGGCAGAAGCGAAGAGAAGCTTAAAATAGGATATAATGAAGGCTTTGGACTTTGCGGAACAGGGCTAGAGCAAAAAAAGATAAAGCTTGCTCAATATGATGCCTATGAGTGCACATATTCGGGGGATAATCTGTGGAGCTATATAATTTTTGAGGGAACCCCCGGTTCTTATATTGTCGAAAACCAGGGCGCAAGCAAATGGTGGGATGAGTACGGCGAGGATGCTATGCAGATGCTCAGCACTCTGAAGCTTGCTAACGGCATAATTTTTAAAGAGGAAGCCGTTAGCATAGCAAAGAAAAGCCATTCGGCTGAATATGATAGGGTAGACGCAACATACGATTCTTTTAGCGGTGAATGGACAGTTTCATTTTATAAGAACGGCAGAGCCTTGACAGTAAAACTCACCCACGAAGGAAAGATAATAAGTACCGAATAGACAAAAGGACTGTGAAATTTCGTTTCACAGTCCTTTTTGTTATACATAATAATCGAATAGTTCTCTTGCAAACCATACGTCCCCAACCTTGAACTCTTTGCCGTTTAAGTATTCAAGTAAACCTCCGTGAGTTTTAAACCTAAATGTAAGTTTGTAGGAATAAAGAGCCTGACGGGTATAGCCTTTTTTCTTATCAACGGCGGTTTTTCCGTATTTGCCGTCACCGAGGAGCGGATGCCCGATAGATGCCATGTGAGCTCTTATCTGATGGGTTCTTCCTGTCAGCAAATCAACTTCAATAAGCGAAAGATTTTCTTTTGTCATTAAAGTGCGATAGCGTGTTTTGATAGTAAGAGCTCCGTCCTCACGGTTCTTTTTGAGATAAACTCTGTTTTTATCTTCATTCTTTTCGAGAAAGCCTTCAAGGGTTGCGCTTTTTTCTTTGGGCACGCCGTGAATTACGGCAAGATACTGCTTGTCAATTTCGCGGTCTTTTATTTTGTCGCAAAGAATACGTAAAGCCTCGGCATTTTTTGCCGCAATAACAATTCCGCCCGTACCTCTGTCGATTCGGTTTGCAAGTGCAGGCTTAAAGGTATTTTCCTCTTCGGGCTTATATTCGCCCTTTTCATAAAGATAGTGCTGAATTCTGAAAATAAGGGTATCCTTAAATTCCTTTTCATCAGGATGAACAAGCAGTCCCTGCTTTTTGTCCACGAGAATTATATTCTCATCCTCATAAACTATATCGAGCTTTGTAGGCGCAGATAAAAACTCGTATTTTGGCTTTGCTTCTCCAAAAAACTCATCGTTTATCCAAGCTTCTACTATATCGCCCTCTTGGAGCCTTGTTGAAATCTCGGCTTTTTTGCGGTTGACTTTAATGTGTTTTGTGCGTATGTACTTATACATAAGAGTCTGTGGCAAAAGAGGTATTGCTTTTGCAATAAACTTATCGAGTCGTTTATCGGCATCGTTTTTAGAAACAGTAAAACTTTTCATCAGTCAAACAACTCCGCATATTTTGATGATTGTGCCATAGAGATATAGTCATCGTCGGCAATGATTATATGGTCGACGAATTTGATACCCAGTACTTTTAGAGCATTTGCGATAGCCTCGGTCATAGAAACATCTGCATTAGACGGTAGCGGTATACCGCCCGGATGGTTATGTGCGAGCACGATATCGGTTGCGCCGACGCTGACGGCGCGCTCAACGAGGGTTCTGATACTGAGTCCCGTAGATTCAACATCACCCTCAGAGAGAAAATCAAAAGAGAGAAGTTTCCCTGAGTGGTTAAGACAGATAAGAGAGCTTTTTTCGACCGATTCGGCAAAATATTTTTTAAGAAGAAAGGCGCCGATATCTTCGGTGGTTTTTAGAACAAGGTTGTCGGTATAACGGCTTGCGATATAGGTTTTCGCAATAGGCATCATAAGTTTTATAAGGGTGGCGGCATTAGCGGTCATACCCTTAATATTTTTAAGCTCGGTAACATCTGCTTCAAAAACTGAGTGGAAACTGCCGAAATGACGAATCAGATTGTGAGCGATTTCGTTCGTATCTCTTTGGGGAATTCCGTAGAAAAGCAGCATTTCTAGCATTTTGTGCTCGGGCATTTTTGTAGGGTCGGAATATGATAAAAATTCAGCGCGAAGTCTGTCGCGGTGTCCTTTGTGAAGATTTTGTTCCAAAGCGGTTACTCCTAAAAATTTATTTGATAGGTTTTAGGATATTATACAATATAAAAAAGCCGACTTCAAGTGTCGGCTTTAATTTTTATAAACCTTCTGATTCTACTAAAAAGTCATACTGCTTCGCAATATCGTTCCATGTAACGGGACCGACTGCACCGGTGACATTAAGTCCGAATAAACGTTGAAATGTACTTACAGCAGCTGCGGTCTGACTGCCGAAATATCCCGTAACGGGAATTTCGGGTATTTCGGTATAATATCTTCCTATAACCGAGAGATATGTTTGTAAATCGCGTACCGAATCGTTTCTCATTCCTTCGCTAAGGAAAAAGCCCGGATAAAGCTTTGCCCGACTTCCGTAAAAAGATTCGGGAATAGAAGCTACAACAGAAATATAGATTTCTCTGAGGGTGTCCCAGGTTTCTATATCGACCTCACCCGTAACAGGAAGTCCGTAATAGGCCTGAAACTGTCTGACGGCGTCGGCGGTTTCTTCGTCATATACACCGTTTAAAGGTATCAGAGGGATGTTGCCGAGGAAATAGGCTATAACGGCGAGATAGTACTGAATTGTGCTGACTCCGATTCCGACAGAGCCGACCTTTAAAATATCTTCATAAGGTCTTTGGGCTTCTTGAATAGTCACACCCTCGCTTATAAGGTCGGAAAGGCTTTTAACTCCTGAGTAATACTGCTTTATTCGGTACCAGGTTGATTTATCAACCTCTCCTGTAACGGCAAGGTTGAATATTTCCTGAAACTCTCTTACCGCAGATTCGGTTGCCACATCGAAAATTCCGTTTTCATTTGGAATTTTCGGTATTGCGGGGTAATTTTCCGCTATTCTGTTAAGCTCGACCTGAATGGTTTTTACATCGTTGGATGCATCTCCGACACGAAGCGGTGTGCCCGGATATGACTCAGTAATGTTTTCAACGGGTGCATTTTCGATAATATTAATATCGCTTCCGTAATAGTTTTGCAGAATTTCATAAGGTGTTCTTCCTTCATTTGCAAGCGATACGGTTCCCCATTGAGAAAGTCCTGCGCAGGTTGAGGTCGTTCCGTTGCAAAACTGAGTGAAGAGGGGATTGACCGTACCTTGACGTACGACATAATCGTTGAATATTTCGTCAACTATCTGACTTATGTTTTCAAAAATATCACGGTTCGGCACATAAGCCTGGTCAAAACGGGTGGTATTTGTAATATCAAAATCATAGCCTCTAGCTCTGTAATATTCGGTGTAGATTCTGTTTAGAGCATAGGTTGTAATGGCATAAATATTAGCTCTGAGGGCGTTTTCGGGCCAGTTGGGATAAATCTCGCTTGATGCAACGTTTTTTATGTAATCTATGAAAGGTACAGTAACATTTTCGGCATCAGCATCGGGTAGCCCCAAATGGACGGTTATCGTATCGGGAATAGGTGCAAAAACATTTTCCGGCATAGCTTTTTCTCCTATAAATCATAGTCGTTTTCTTCATCGAAAACATTTGAATCGTTTTCGTTATAGGTAGTTTTCGGAATGAGGTTTACATTCTGAATTGAAGTTACTCCGTCAAAAACTACAGCTCCCATATTTATGGTAGGTAAAAATCCGTCTGCTTCGGTCAGAATATTATACTTTGCATAGGGCGTTATTTGGTTGTTTGAATCTTCAGCAAGAGAACGCGGTGGTGCTGAAAGGGTGAAAAGCTCGGTTTTTCCGCTTTGGTCGGTTACCGATTCGGCAAGTTTTCGCATATCTTCAATACTGCCCTTGAAAACCGTAACCTTAGCGTTTTTGACTGGATATAATTCCCTGACTGATGTTACATTAACTAAAAGATATCCTGTACCGTTCATATCATCAGGGATTTCTTCAGAATTTTCAGTTTGTGAAATGGTAGGAAGTACAGTTTCTTCGGGAAAGGTGGATTTTCTGCTCATAGCTTTCATTTCTTCTATGTATCGGTCAAATTCTGTTTTGTCCATATTATCCTCCAAAAAAGATATTCCGTTTTTATAATATGCAGATTTTGCCGTATAGTTTCATATCTTTTGCGAAGACTAAAAACTGAGGTGAAGAATATGCAGAGCGCAAAGGATACGACTAATATAAGGCTTTCGGCTGTCCTTGAATCCAATATTGAACTTTTTGCTGGAATTTTTGTGAAGGATGCAATTTTGAGAATCAGAAGAGTCTCTTCTAAAAGCGGAATATCTTTCGGGCTCTTGTATTTTGACGGAATGGTCAATACCGATATAATCAACGAATCGGTTATAAAGCCTCTGATTCAACTTTCAGAAGATTCTTGGGAAAACAGAACGGCATTTATTTCTGAAAGGGTTCTTTTTTCATCCGATGTTAAAATCAGCGACAAGACCGATGATATTATTCGTTCGATGCTTTACGGAGATGCTGTTTTGTTAGTTGACGGATGCGACAAGGCTCTTACAATCAATACAAAAGGCTTCAGGTCAAGGGGAATCAGCGAGCCTGAAAATGAAAAAA
>JAZONJ010000052.1:0-7464 GCA_045654425.1 Acutalibacteraceae bacterium | reverse complement strand
AAAAGAACTTTTTAGACCTAAAACCAAAGATTGCCATTATATTAAACATTGATAACGACCACTTAGATACTTATTGTACCATTGAGCATACGGCAAAAGCGTTTTATGAGTTTAGTAAAAATAGCATTTCCATAATAAATGTCGATGACAAAATGGCAAAAGATATCTGTACAACAACTACAATAACATTTGCAAAAGAAAACGCGGCTAATTTCGTGGCAAAAAACGTGGCGTATAACGGCAAAGGTTATTCATTTACAGTTTATTCGTGTGGAAGGCGTTTGGGGAGAATAAGGCTGGGTTTAGAAGGCGAGCATAACATATACAATGCTCTTTCGGTTGTGGCAGTTGCCAAACAATTAAAAGTGCCGTTTAATATAGTAAAAAGTTCACTTGAAAGTTTTTCTGGGGTAAAGCGAAGAAATGAGTTTATAGGCAAAACTTTCGGCATAGATTTTTATTGTGACTATGCCCACCATCCAAAAGAAATAGGTGCAATGCTATCAACTTATAATCAAAAAAACGAAAGGTATATAACCATATTTCAACCACATACCTATTCACGAACAAAGTTGCTTATGAATGAGTTTATAAATTGCTTAAAAAACTGCTCGCCACTCATAATATATAAGAGTTATCCAGCACGAGAAAAGTATGATGTAAAAGGTAGTGCAAAAACCCTTTTTAACAAGTTAACTAAAGGCGAAAATATGGGTGATAAACAAGTTTATTATGCTTCGAGTAAGCAGGGTTTAGAAAGGCTTTTAAGGGCTTTAAGTAATGGTGTGAAAAAGGCAGTGTTTTTAGGTGCTGGTAACATTTATGATATAGCAAAAGATATTGCTGAAAAAGAAGTCTAATTTACAAGATTTATATTGACAATAATTGTGCCTATTGTTATAATATAACAGATTATTGTTCGAGGTGAATTTATGGTTAAACATATGATAATTTGGAAACTGTTGCCCGAGTTTGACTGTGACGCACATAGAAATAAAATCAAAGACTCGCTTGAGGGACTTGTCGGAAAGATTCCGGGGCTCGTTTCCATGAAGATAATTACCGAGGGCTATATGTGCTCATCGGGCAGTATTATGATGGATTCAACCTTTGAAACCTATGAGGCGCTAAAAGCCTATCAGGAGAATCCGTTACATAAAGAAATCGCTGTAAAAATAGTACGTCCCGCAGTAGAAAATCGACTTTCATTTGATTATAACGTTGAGACATTATAAAATTTAAAAATTATGCATTTTGCATTCAAATTTTCCGGAGGTAATTTTTTTTGAATACAAAGCTTTACATTGTCGTTCCTTGCTACAATGAGCAGGAAGTTTTACCAATGACATCTCAAATATTTATAAGAAAGTTGGAAGAACTTTCTGACCTTGGCGAGATTTCCAGTGAAAGCCGAGTGCTTTTTGTAAATGACGGAAGCCGAGATGCTACCTGGGATATTATTTCGGAGCTTGCCGATTCTTACAGTTGGGTTGAGGGTATCAGCCTTTCCCGTAACCGCGGACATCAGAACGCTCTGCTTGCAGGACTTATGTACGCAAAGGACCGATGTGACATAACCGTTTCTATCGATGCAGACGGTCAGGATGACATTAACGCAATTGATGAAATGGTAAAGGAATATCATAAGGGCTGCGACATTGTTTACGGCGTCAGAGCCGCGCGAAAGACCGACACCTTCTTTAAAAGAACAACCGCCGAGGGCTTTTATAAGTTTATGAACTTTATGGGAGCCGAGGTTGTATTTAACCACGCAGATTACCGACTTTTATCCAAAAGGGTGCTCGATGAGTTTGAGAATTTTAAAGAGGTCAACATCTTTCTTCGCGGAATGGTTCCGCTTGTTGGCTTTAAGAGTACAAGCGTTTATTACGACCGCGCTAAGCGTTTGGCCGGAGAGTCGAAATATCCTCTCAAAAAGATGATAGCACTCGCGTGGAACGGAATAACAAGCCTTTCTGTCAAGCCGATTCATCTGGTTATGACGCTTGGACTTATCGTGTCGTTGCTCGGTTTCGTAGGTTGCGTTTGGGCGTTTATTATGGCTCTTATCGGAAGCACCGTTGCAGGTTGGTCGAGTATCGTTTGTATCGTTTGCCTCCTCGGTGGAATTCAGCTGCTCTCTCTTGGAGTAATCGGAGAGTATATCGGAAAGATATATCTCGAAACTAAAAACCGTCCTCGATATATTATTGAAAAGGAAACAGAGCATCAATGATGCTCTGTTTCTTTTTCGATATATTCTACTATTTCTTGGATGTTTTCGGAAACGAAAAGCATATTTTCAATATCGCACTTATCCATAAAACCGAGCTCGGCGGTGTGGTAAAGCAGTTTTAAAAGAGGCTCATAGTAGCCGTCGGTGTTAAGGATTGCAATCGGTTTATTCATCTGACCGAGACGCTTCAGAGTGAAAATCTCGAAAAATTCATCATAAGTTCCGGTACCGCCGGGAGTGATGATAAAGCCATTAGACAGAGAATCAAGCATAGCCTTTCGAGAGCGCATATCAGCGGTAAAATATGTCTTGGAGCATTCCTCGAAAAGCACTCCGTCAGGACGGAAAAATTCGGGGCTGATGCCGATGCTTTCTCCTTCTTTTTCACTTATTCCGCGGACAACGGCACCCATAAGACCCGAGTTTCCGCCGCCGAAAATAAGGGTATGACCGCGACTTCCAAGCAGTCTGCCAAGCTCTTCGCCGACCTCGATATATTTTTTATCTATAATAGGGCTGGCTGCGCCGTATACACATATATTCATAAATTCATCTCCTTTATTCTTCTATATTATTATTCTATTATTTCGCAAAATATTTGTCAATAGAATTAAGAATGAATAATTTTGGTGTTGCCTTATGGTAACTAATATAACTACGATACAAAAACAGAAAGATTCACTTCGTATCGTAGGTACATTGTCCGTAGGACACCGAAATTTTGCGCTTTGCATTTTGCGTTTTGCATTTCAATCGCAATTCTTGAATTGCGATTGACTGTTCTCCATATAATATATATCGGTGATATTTTTGAAATCATTCGGTATTTTTCTGAATTCAGAGAAAGGGAGGACCCGAATAGTTCTTTATTTTGGGCTTTTCTTTAACATAGCCGTCATTCTTTTCAAGACCTTTACGGGACTTTTCTACCGTTCGGTATGGTTTGGAGCTATGGCGGTTTATTATTTTCTTTTGTCGGTTATAAAGTTTATCATAATCCGAACCGACCGAAAGCTGAGAAGGGTCGAGGACAGACAGTCGGTATTTATACGCTCGCTTCATACCTTTCGCAGATGCGGCGGACTTCTCATAATCCTTAATCTTATTATGACGGTGATAATTCTGATTATCATAAAATACGATAAAAAAGCCGAATACGGCGGTTTTGTACTTTGGGTATTCGGTATATATACCCTTTGCCGAACCGTTGTTTCAGCGATAAATCTAAGGAATCTGCGACATACCCGAGACCCACTTATATCTGCATCCCGACATCTCGGAATTTCGGTTACCCTTATGAGTATTTTCTCACTTTGTACCGTGCTTTTCGATATGTTTTGTAAAAGCGATGAAACAAGACGATTTTTGATAGCGCTTGTCGGCGCCGCAGTCTCGGTTTCGGTTAGGGCGCTTGCAATAAGGTTGATAATAAGAGCAACGAGGGAGATTAAAGCGCAAAATTAATGTGTCCTCAGGACTATGTAATTACGATACGAGGTAAATATTATTGTAATCGTATCGTAAATATATCTGTCGCCGTAAGGCAACACCATAACTTTGCATTTTGCGCTTTGCGTTTTGCATTAAAAAAGACCTGCATCGAGCAGGTCTTTTTTTAATCTTTTTCTCCCGAATTTTTTGTATGGGTCGGGGAGACGTTATACATTTTTTTATAAACCTTTGAGAAATAGTTCGAATCGTTAAATCCGCAAAGGTAAGCGATTTCCGAAATCTTTCCTTTCGGGTGGTCGCGGAGAAGACATTCAGCCTTTTTGAGTCGGTAGATAGTCAGATATTCATTAAAGCCGAAGCCTGTTTCCTTTTTAAAGATACGTGAGAGGTGCTCCTTTGATATGTAACAGTAAGCCGCGGTCTCGGAAAGGGTCATATTTGTCATATAGTGGGAATGGATATATTCAAGCGCGCGGTCGACAACAGGAATCTCGTCCGAATCGCGTGAAACGGCAGATGAACGGGCGATGAGAAGAAGAATCTCACCGAGACGGTTGCGGATTATATCATCGGAAAACTCATCGGGCGCATAATATTCCTTTTCGATTATCGTAAGATTTTCTTCAATCTTTTTCTTTGTCGAGGGGCTTCCCGAAAAACAGGTGATGTCGCGCATTTTTGTTTTAACCGAAAAGGGAATATAGCTTCCCGAACAGTTTATAAGTATGCGACGGTGGTTGGGGGTTTCATAATGGGTCTTGTGAATTACGCCCTTAGGAATAAGTACGATGTCACCCGCCGAAATATTATAGGTTTTCTTGTCTATGAAATATTTGCAGTTTCCTTCGGTAAGGTAATATATTTCATAACTGTTGTGATAATGGACGTTGCCTTTTATGAGGTGAGGCTTTACAGCGTTGTCAAACTCGAAATAAAAGTTATCGGTTTCGAGGGTTTTGACACCTGGCATAATTTTCACACCCATTTCTTAGTAGAATTTTGTAGTTTTGTACAAGATTATTATACAACACAGGTCAAAAAAGTCAAGAAAAATGAAAAAATGTCAAAATATTCCGTTGTTTTTGGTAAAAAAATGCGAAAGCGCAATAATTTACAGATTTTATTGATATTAAATTAACGATTTGTATTATCTGCTCAAATTATAATCAGTCAAAATATTCCATAGTTTTTCTGAAAATATCAAAAAAATCATTGAAAAACAGTACTTGTTTGATATAATTTACTTACAGAAAGGCATTATTCATTAAATAAATACCGGAGGTATTTTTATGAAACATTCAGGTAATAAAGTTGAAGACATTCGTATTGCATATATCGGCGGTGGCTCGCGTGGTTGGGCTTGGGGTCTTATGAGTGACCTTGTTTCTGCCGAGGACATCAGCGGAACAGTTGCGCTTTATGATATCGACCGCGAGGCTGCTGACGCCAATGTTATTATAGGTAATAAATATAACGAGATTGAGGGAGCAAAGACAAGATGGAATTATGTCGCTGCCGAGACTCTTGAGGACGCGCTCACAGGCGCGGATTTCGTTGTAATTTCAATTCTTCCGGGTACCCTTGATGAAATGTGGTCTGATGTACATACCCCCGAGAAATACGGTATATTCCAGTCGGTAGGAGATACAGTCGGCCCCGGCGGTGTAATCCGCGCTCTTCGTACAATTCCTATGATGCAGGTTATCGCAGAGGGTGTAAAGAACTGTTGTCCTGAGGCTTGGGTAATTAACTACACAAACCCTATGACAGTTTCTGTCAAGGCTTTATATGAGCAGTTCCCCGAAATCAAGTGCTTCGGCTGCTGCCACGAGGTTTTCGGTACACAGAAGCTTCTTGCCACCGCCCTCGAAGAGGTTAAGGGCATAAAAGATGTCGAGCGTGGCGTTATCAAGATTAATGTTGTCGGAATCAACCACTTTACGTGGATTACAAAAGCAAATTACAAGCAGTATGACCTTTATCCTATATATGCCGAGCTTGTTGAGAGAAACTTCAAGCACGGTGACGAAAAGAATGCCGACGATAACTGGGCAAACTCGGCATTCTCTCAGAATTATTCGATTAAGTTCGACCTTTTCCGCCGTTACGGTGTTATCGCCGCCGCAGGCGACCGCCATTTAGCAGAGTTCTGTCCGGGTAACTGGTACATCGGCTCTAAGGAAAACGCAGAAAGCTGGGATTATAAGCTCACGGGTGTTCAGTGGAGAAAGAACCATCAGGCATGGCTTATCGAACAACAGAAGAAAAAGGCTTCGGGCGAGGAGTCTGAAGAGGTTGAAATTAAGCTTACAGGCGAGGATGGAGTAAAGCAGATCAGAGCGCTCTGCGGACTTGCTGACCTTATCACAAACGTAAATCTTCCGAACTACGGACAGATTCCGAATCTTCCCCTTGGATCAGTTGTTGAAACAAACGCTACATTCCGCGATAATCAGGTTATCCCGGTCTTCTCGGGCGAGATTCCGGTTCAGATTAAATCTCTTGTTGACCGAATAGTAGGGGAGCAGGAGACAACCGTTCGGGCGGCAATGAACCGCGACCTTGAGCTTGCTTTCTCGGCTTTTGTCAATGACCCGCTTGTAACTATCGATTCTGTCAAAGCCCGCGAGCTTTTTGACGAAATGGTAGAGAATACGAAAGAATATTTAACAGAATACTTTAACTAAAAGAGCCTTTTGGCTCTTTTTTTTAATGCAAAGTGCAAAGCATTTAAAAAACTCTTGACAAAGGGATTTTTATGCTGTATTATGAAACTGTACTAAGTGTGCTAGTACAGTTGAGCGCGCATTGATTTTGCGCTTTGCATTTATTAAATGAAAGGAGAAGCCGATTGATTAGTTTAGATTACAGAAGCCGAGTGCCGATATACGACCAGATTGTAAACGGCATTATAAAGCTTAAAACAATGGGTGTTTTAAATCCCGATGATAAGCTTCCGAGTGTTCGTCAGCTCGCAAATGAACTCAGAGTCAATCCGAACACGGTGCAGAAGGCTTACGCAATGCTTGAAACCGACGGAATTATTTATTCTGTTTCGGGAAAGGGTTCCTTCATCTCGGGGGACAGTGATGCCGCAGCTACCTTGCAAAAAGCCGCGAAAGACGAATTTGTTAAAGCGATACTGGCGGCGGCTGACCGAGGAATTTCGAGAGATGAACTCGTAAAACTTGTGGAGGAGAACTTAAAATGACAAAAGTTTTAGAAATAATCTTCTGGTCTTTGGTTCTCGTATCATCGGTGTTAGGAATCATTAAAACTCTGAAAGGGAGGAATAAAAAGTGATTAAAACCTTTGAACTTACTAAAAAATTCGGCAGTTTTACTGCCCTTGACCATATAAACATAGAATTCAAAGAAGGGGCAATTTACGGACTTGTCGGCTCCAACGGCTCGGGAAAGAGCACGCTGCTTCGTGTGATTTCGGGCGTGTACTATGCTGACGACGGCTCGATTGAGATTGACGGCGAGCCTTCTTTTGACAATCCCGAAATTAAAGGAAAGGTATTCTTCCTTGCCGACCAGCCCCACTTTTTCAAAAATGCGAACCTTAACGAAATGGTTGGTTTTTACGAGGGAATGTACGAATCTTTTTCACGCGAACGTTTCAAGAGAATGTCGGAAATTTTCCCAATAAGCCTTACCGATAAAATCGACAATATGTCAAAGGGTATGCAGCGTCAGGCGGCTCTAATGCTGGCTCTTTCCTGTAACCCGAAATATCTGCTTCTTGACGAAGCCTTTGACGGACTTGACCCC
>JAZONJ010000051.1:0-4129 GCA_045654425.1 Acutalibacteraceae bacterium | reverse complement strand
TTTACCGCTGCAGTCACGGACTTTATGAGGCGGTAGCGCCGATATATCATTACGGGATACTTTCGGGATATTTTATGATGGGTCAGGTCTGTGACAATAAAAAAGAACAGACGGCGCAGCTTTACAGGTCGGCATATAATGTTCTGCTTGATAAAAATCTTGCGACAAATGCTGTTGATTCGGTAAAGGAAGTCCCCGAAAAACTTATGAAATCCTACATATCGATAATGACGGTAATTGCCGAATATGTGACCGAAACTAACCGACTGTCGCCCTTGAACAGCAATCTTGCTGTTTTGGTTAAAACATATATAAATCAGAACTTCTCTTCCAAAATAACGCTTGAACTTTTGGCAGAAAGATTCAGCTGCAGTCAGTCGTTACTTATTAAGAGCTTCAAAAAAGAATATGACACGACCATAATGAAGGAACTTATGGATGTGCGACTGCTTAAAGCAGAGGAGCATCTCAGAAAGAGTAGAATTCCTCTTAAAGAGATTGCTGACGAGTGTGGTTTCTCTGACCAGAATTATTTCTCAAAGGTTTTTGCCGCAAAACACGGTTGCTCTCCGAGTGAATATAGAAAGAGGCTTAATAAAGCGGTTGCAGATTAAAAATAAGGGGAACGCCCTTCGTTTTGTTTAATCCGAATTTTGCGGGGACGATGCGTACATCGTCCCCTATTTTTTAACAATTCGTAAAATAAAAATTAATTTGCTTGACTTTATGCAAAATAGTATATATAATAGCAAATGTTGCATATGATATTCTAGCGGTTTACACATATACTTTGTGTAAACTGTATTTTTGTCCCTTGGCGAATATAGAATATAGGAGAATATTTAAAATGACTAAAACAACAAGGCTTACAAAAGAGGGCCTCTTAAAACTTCAGAATGAACTTGAATATCTTCGTACTACCGGCAGAACCGATATCGCTGAAAAGATTCGCGTAGCAAGAGGTTACGGCGACCTTTCTGAGAACAGCGAGTATGACGAGGCAAAGAACGAGCAGGCAAAAATCGAGGCTCGTATAGTTGAACTTGAAAAAACTCTTGAAAATGTTGAAATAATAGAGGATAATGTTGATACAGATACTGTTGCTATCGGCGTTACTGTTACAATCTACGATATTGAGTATGAGGAAGAGCTTGTTTATAAAATGGTAGGCTCGGCAGAGGCTGATCCCTTAAAGGGCTATATCTCTGACAACTCTCCCGTTGGAAAGGCTCTTATCGGCGCAAAGGTCGGCGATGAGGTTGTCGCAGAAGCACCCGCAGGAGAACTCAGATTCAAGATTCTCAGCATTTCGAAATAATTTGCGGCGGACAGTATAAGAATACTGTCCGTTTATTTTCCTATTATATATAAAGGAGGAGTCATCGTGGCAAAGAAGAGCGAAACATTGACTCAGCGCGCAAAGGCTCAAAGAGACCTTATCGAGCTTAAAAAGATGCAGGCAGGCGAAATTGAACCCGGACCGAAGCCGAGTGAAGAAGCAGTTGTTCCAAAAACCATAAAGGAAAAGGTTGCTAACTTTTTCTATCATTATAAATTTGTAGTAATGCTTGGAACATTTTTAAGTGTTGTAGCTGTAATTCTTATTGTGAATTTGGTGACACGCGTTGATTACGACTCAAAGGTTGTCGTTTTCAGTTATAATCAAAGTTATACATTTTTCAATTCCAAGATAGCCGAGTATTTTGAAACGATATATCCCGATGTGAACGAAAACGGGGTGGTAAATATTGCGGCAATAGATTGTTCGATAGATCCGAAGGATACGAGTGAGCTTAAAACAGGCAAACTGACAAGACTCAGCACTATGATTTCGGTTGAAAGCGATGCGCTTATTTATCTTGTAGATGAAGAAAGTATAAAGCATTTTGACAGTCTCGGAATAACTCTTTTTAAAGAAGAAAATACGGTTCTGCTCGGACAGGATTTTTACGACTTTATCGAGATTGAAGATTCGGGAGTTCCAGGAACAAAGCTTTATGCCGCTATCCGTGAAACCGATGGCACAATTATAGAAGGAAAGAACAAGGCGGCATATGACGCTGCATTTGAGACACTCGCTATACTTAGAGAAAAGGCGGGAGAGAAATAGTGGCTCATATCTTCAGTTTTATCGCATTCTGGATTTTAATAATGGCGTTAATCGGCGGTGCGTTGTGGCTGGTGCAACGTTTCAGACCGCGCGATAACGATGAGAAAAAAGAAACACAAGATATTGCGGATGAGTAAATCTCATCCGTTTTTTGTTTTTTATCATTTAAAACCTATATATAGAAGAAAAAGGTCGTTTTTTGTACAAAATACCCTCTTGACACACTAGAAATTGTGCTATATAATGTATAGGCATCGCCTTTTTAGGCACAATATATTGTGGAGAATAATAAGCCACAAAAATTACCGAAAGAAAGAGAGTGAGAAAACATGAGGATTATCAAAAGAAACGGCGCAGAAGAAAATTTTAACGAAGAAAAAATACTGATTGCTATAACCAAGGCTAACGAGTCGGTTGAGCCCGATATCAGAATGACCGAACTTCAGATTAAGAGAATTACCGAATCTGTTGTAATTGCTTGTGAGGCACTTGGCCGCGCTCCTACCGTTGAGGAAATTCAGGACCTTGTTGAGAAGAAGATTATGGCTCACGGAGCGTTTGAGGTTGCAAAGAGCTACATAACCTACCGTTATACACGTTCTCTTGTACGTAAGTCTAATACTACCGATGATAAGATTCTTTCACTTATCGAGTGCAACAACGAGGAGGCTAAGCAGGAGAACTCCAACAAGAACCCTGTTGTAAACTCGACACAGCGTGACTATATGGCAGGTGAGGTATCAAGAGATATCACCAACCGTATCCTTCTTCCTAAGGAGATTGTTGACGCTCATAACGAGGGTATTATCCATTTCCATGATTCTGACTATTTTGCTCAGCATATGCATAATTGCGACCTCGTAAACTTAGAGGATATGCTCCAGAACGGAACTGTTATTACAGGTACACTTATCGAGAGACCTCATAGTTTCTCAACTGCTTGTAATATTGCAACTCAGATTATCGCACAGGTTGCAAGCAACCAGTACGGCGGTCAGTCTATTTCTCTGACACATCTTGCACCTTTCGTTCAGGTATCGCGTGAGAAGATTCGTCGTCAGGTAGAGGCTGAGCTTGCTGACCTCGGTGTTAACGCTACCGAAGAAAAGATAGTAGAAATGACCGAGAAGAGACTTCGTGACGAAATCCGCCGCGGTGTTCAGACTATTCAGTATCAGGTCGTAACACTTCTCACAACAAACGGACAGGCTCCCTTTGTTACTGTATTTATGTATCTTGGCGAAGCTAAGAACGAGCAGGAGAAGGCAGACCTTGCGCTTATTATCGAAGAAGTTCTTCTTCAGCGTTGTCAGGGCGTTAAGAATGAAAAGGGCATCTGGGTAACTCCCGCATTCCCGAAACTTATCTATGTGCTCGAAGAGGATAACATTCACGAAGGCTCAAAATATTTCGAACTCACAAAGCTTGCTGCTAAGTGTACCGCTAAGAGAATGGTTCCCGACTATATTTCTGAAAAGAAGATGAAGGAGCTCAAAATTGACCAGAACGGAAACGGTCAGTGCTATACCTGTATGGGATGCCGTTCCTTCCTCACAACCTATGTTGATGAAAACGGAAATCCGAAGTATTACGGACGTTTCAATCAGGGTGTTGTTACTATCAACCTTGTTGACGTTGCGCTTTCCTCCGGTGGAGATAAAGAGAAGTTCTGGAAGATTTTCGACGAAAGACTTGAACTCTGCCACAGAGCTCTTCTTTGCCGTCATGAAAGACTTAAAGGCACGCTTTCCGACGCTGCTCCGATTCTTTGGCAGCATGGCGCACTTGCCCGACTCGAAAAAGGCGAGCCCATCGACAAGCTTCTCTTCGGCGGATATTCAACCATTTCGCTCGGATATGCAGGTCTTTATGAGTGCGTAAAATATATGACAGGCAAGAGCCACACTGACCCCGAGGCAACTCCTTTTGCTCTTGAGGTTATGGAGCTTATGAATGCCGCTTGCCGTAAGTGGAAGGCTGCTCATAATATCGACTTCTCACTCTATGGAACTCCTCTTG
>JAZONJ010000050.1:0-8114 GCA_045654425.1 Acutalibacteraceae bacterium | reverse complement strand
AGCGATAACGCCGCCCTTGATGACCTCTGACACATATCCTTCGAGGACTTCTCTGGACTCTTTAGCGCTAACTATTTTATCCCAACCGGCAATAGCTTCGAAGCGGCGCTTTGAAAGCATAGCGGTTCCCTCTTGGTCGTTTGTACGCATGATGATGAGATCAAGTACATCTCCAACCTTTACTTCCTCCATCATATTTGCGTTTCGATCAAACGAATATTCCTCAGCGCTTACATAGCCTGCGAGTCCTCTTCCGATATCAACCTGAATCTCGGATTCGCTGACTGCAAGAACTACGCCCTGAACCTTCTGGTCAGAGTTAAGGCTGTTAATGGACGCCTCAAATGCTTCTTCGTCTGTCATTTCTTCAAAACTTTTCTGAACAGTTTCTGTTACCTCGGTCTGTTCTTCTACCGGCTGTAAAATTTCTGACATGGTTTTAATAACCTCCTTAATGATTGCCGCCGGGGTCGATGCTCCGGCAACTACACCTATATTGCTTGTCCCCTCAAACCATTCTTTCTTTAATTCATCTGCCGTTTCAATCTGATAGGTCTTCTTGCAGTTATCCACGCAGACATCAAAAAGTTTTCTTGTATTTGATGAGTGACGTCCTCCGACCACAATCATAACCTCGTTTTCACGGGATAATTCTGCGGCTTCAGACTGCCTCATAGCTGTAGCATTACATATTGTATCAAAAACTAAAGGATTTGTACACCTTTTTTTTAAAATTTTTTCGCAGTTTTTCCAAATTTCTCGGTTAAATGTCGTCTGAGACACTATACAAAGCTCTTTTTCGATAAAATCGGGATGTTCATCGAGAAGATTTTGAAGAGAATCTTCATCCGAAAAAACATATACCTCACCTTTTGCGTGACCGACTATTCCGATTACCTCGCTATGCTTTTCATCTCCGGCTATAAGTATCGGTTGTCCTTTTTCGGATGCATCGCTTACTATCTTATGAATTTTAGTAACAAACGGACATGTAGCGTCAACAGTATCAATGCTAAGCTCATCTGCTTTATCGGTAACGCTTTTCGGAACACCGTGAGAACGTATTACAAGAGTCTCTCCGTTTTGGGCGTCTTCGACACTTTGTGCAACTCTGACTCCTTTGTCTTCCAGCTCCTTTACGAGCTGAGGATTATGAATAATAGGACCGAGAGTGCATACCTTTTTTCCACTCTCCAAAAGTTCGTATACAGTATTAACCGCTCTGTTTACTCCAAAACAGAAACCTGCTGTTTTTGCGAGTTTAATATTCATGGCGCATCTCCCAAAGCTTAGTCATTTCCTCGGTAACACGATTAGCTATATTCTTAATATTTGCTCTGTCGGTTAAGCTCTCATCATAAAGCTCGTTAAAAGGAATAACCTCTCCGCAACGAACTGTTGTCTTTTTGAAAATGTTAAATTTACCTTCTCTGTAAATTGAAATCGGCAATATATCAGCCTTGGTGTGCATTGCAATATATGCAATACCCGACTTAGCTTTACGAGGAGCACCTGTTTTATGACGCGTACCCTCAGGAAAAATACCGAGAATGTGTCCGCGACTTATAAGTTCTTCGGCGTGTCCGATTGCTGACATATCTCCTGTTCCGCGTTCTACCGCAAACGCTCCCACAGCAGAAAGCACCTGTTTTACAACCGGAATTTTAAAAAGCTCGGCTTTCGCCATAAAATTTATCTGTCTTTTAAATACCGTTACCATAAAAAACGGGTCAGACATTGAGGTATGATTTGAGCATAAAATATATCCGCCCGATTTGTTCATTTTCTCAAAACCGATATACTTTACGGGAAGCAACCAATTAAATACAGGTCTGACTACTCCCTTTGCAAATTTATAAAAAGGCTTCATTATTTTGAAGTTCCTTCCTTTACGATTTTTTCAAGAAGTTCTAGGGATCCTGCAAGGTCGAGTTTTGTAGTATCGGCAAGAACCGCATCTTCTGCTTGTCTGAGCGGTGCTATATCTCTGTGAGAATCATTATAATCTCTCTGTTTCATATCAGCAAGAACTTCCTCGAAAGTAACGTTTTGTCCCTTTTCGGTAAGCTCTAGGAGACGGCGTTTTGCTCTTTCCTCAACATCAGCAGTAAGGAATATCTTCACATCTGCATCAGGCAGAACGACAGTACCAATATCTCTTCCGTCCATTACAACATTGTTGTTTTTGGCAAGACTACGCTGCATATCAAGAAGAAACGCTCTGACTGCAGGTCTTGCCGAAACGGCAGAAGCCATCATTGAAGCTTCGGGAGTTCGAATAAGATCCGAAACGTCTTCATTATCAAGGAAAACCCTCTGCTCTCCGTTTACAAATTTAATATCTACAACGGTATTCTTTAGTACCTCTTCAATATCTCCGTTAAGTTCGGTTGTAAAGCCAAGTCTCGAAAATTTGAGACCTGTAGCTCTGTAAAGAGCTCCCGTATCAACATATATGTATCCGAGATTTGCCGCAAGTTTTCTTGATAAACTGCTTTTTCCTGCGCCTGCAGGTCCGTCAATAGCAATGTTAATCATAATAGTTCTCCTCTATAATGGTATTGCCGGCTAAATAACCGGTTGAAAATGCAATTTGTAAATTAAATCCGCCTGTTAAGGCATCGATATCCATTATTTCGCCTGCGAATTTCAGTCCGTCAATAATTTTCGAACTCATCGTAGCAGGATCAATTTCTTTTAAATTTATACCGCCCGCAGTTATTATTCCTTCTTCTATCGGACGGAGTCTCAGTACAGACATTTTAAGATTTTTAATTTCTTCTATTAGTTTCTGTCTTTCGACTTTTGTAATGCTGTTGACCTTTTTTCTCGGGTCTATACCTGAATTTGAAACTATCACAGAAATCAATCTTTTCGGTAATAATGCGTCAAGTGAATTAATAAAATCGCGGTTAGGCTCATCTGCAAAATCTCGAAGTATTCTTTTATCGAGAGTTTCGCTATCTAGCGCAGGCTTTAAATCTACTGTGATTTTATACGCCTCTTTATCACAGTCACCCATATAGGATGATGCGCTGAGCACAAGCGGTCCGGTTATTCCGAAATCGGTAAACATCATTTCACCGAGTTCTGAAAATATAGGTTTCTTCGCCCCTTCTTTATATACCGTTAAGGTAACATTTCTAAGAGACAACCCACAAAGACGAGAACAGAAATTTTCTCTAATCATTATGGGTACAAGCGCCGGCCTGAGTTCGGTTACAGTATGTCCCAGTTTCTCCGCCATTTTATATCCGTCACCGGTGGAGCCCGTCACAGAATAAGACAACCCACCTGTCGCAAGAATCACTCTGTCGACATAAATCTCATTACCGTTTTCGGTAACTACTGCAGAAACTGCAGAATCATTTACAGCTATAGAAGAAATTCTCTCGTTACAGATTTTTGCGCCTGCTTTTTTTGTTGCCGTCACAAGCGCGTCAACAATATCTACTGCCTTATCGGATACGGGGAAAACTCTGTTTCCTCGCTCTGTTTTAAGGGGAACTCGGTTCTCCTCAAAAAAGTTCATTGTATCTTCCGAAGAAAAAGCATTATAAGCCGAATATAAAAATCTTTTTCCATTTACAACATTACTGAGAAAGGTATCTCTGTCACAGTTATTTGTAACATTGCATCTGCCTTTTCCGGTTATCATAACCTTTCTGGCAGGTCTGGAATTTCGTTCGTAAACTGTTACATCGTTACCATTCTTTGCCGCCGCATACGCCGCCATAAGTCCTGCGGCTCCTCCGCCAATAACGGCTACTTTCAAAGCCATAAATCTCTCCTGTTTATTTTAAATATCTTGAAACTGTTTTATGAAGCCTTAGTGAATACCATACCGCTACCCTCGTTATCATAAGGTCATAAATTACAAACACAAAGTTTGCCGCCGCTATAAGAACTACAGCAGTATACTTCCCGAATTCTCCCATATCGCCAAGTTCAATTCCAAAAAGTCCTGCAATTACTCCGTATGTAAGCAGGAGCATTGAATTAAAAACAGCAAACTTTATCACATATTCTACTATTCGGTTGCATTTGCTTTCAAGTAAAGCTTTAAGCGCGGGAAAATATCCTAGAAGCGCGATATATATCAATTTTGCCTCAGGGTCTCCGGGTAATATTACAACAAGAAATGCCGATACAATATATACCGCAATTCCCCATTCAACTCCCATTTCCACAACCGCAACCATTATAAACAAACTCGCAAGCGCGGGTATTCCATAAGTCAGATACGGAAAAAAAGAGCTTATCATAAACACCGCTGCCAAAGCCGCAAGAATTGCAGAAAAGGTTATTTTACCTGTTTTTTTCATACTGTTTTAGCAACAAGGAATTATATCTCCGCCGAGACATTCGCAACAACAGTCAGCGCAGATAAGTCCCTGACAAATATCACACGTAGAACAAGAGCCACCCATATTTGAACCGCTTCTGTAAGGTCCGTTAAAGCCGCCTGCACCCTGACGCTGCATATTGTTTAGTGCTTGACGATATTCGGGATTATTAGGCTCCATTCGAACAGCGGTAGAAAAACTCGAATAAGCGTCGTTAAACCATCCGCGTTTATAAAGCACTGAACCATTAAGAAAATACCACTCAGCATCCCTACGATCGAAAGGTACTCCGTCAAGCAGAACCTGAGCGTCATCAAGTCGATTCTTCATTATAAGTTCACGAACATCGTTAAACTTAGAATTCGGATTAGAATAATTATTGCCGCCCGATTTTGAAGAAGATTTTCTCGAGTTCATTATGGCATCGTAAGCCTCATTTATCTCCTTCATTTTCTCACCTGCAAGGTCAGCAAGCGGATTATCCTGATAACTATCGGGATGATACTTACGGGCAAGAGCTCTATAAGCATTTTTTATTTCATCATCGGTTGCATTACGCGAAACACCGAGTATCTCATACGGATCTTTCATAGTTTAACTCCTTTTTAAAAGTATCTTCAAGTCCAAGATAAATTATATTCTCAAGAATATTTTTCATTTTTTGAACTTCTAGAAGTTCAAAAGCCTTTGCCGTTTCGGTAGCAGCAATATAAAGTTGAGGAACGATTATATTCTTTCGGTAATCCTTATCCATAGCAAAACGTTTAAGGGGATTATAATTACCGTTTTTTATATCCTCCTCTAAGTCGCATGCGGCATCCAGCAAATAGATATATCTTCCGATGCAGTAGCCCATTCGGGACAGGATACGTTTTTGCATCTCATCCTCTGAACAAAGTTCAAAAACTTTTGATAATGCTTTCGCTGTCGGGTCTGCTGCTTTGTCCGGACTCTGACAGTTTTCCGCTTCTAACGCTTTTTGCTCTTTTATATATTCAGAAAAAATTTCTTCAATTAGCGGATATTCCTTTGCTGCTTTTTTGTGAGCATTAGAATAAATACCGCGAAGCGCTAAATACAAAAGTTTCTTAATTCCCTTTTCATCCTCAATATTGTCAAGCAGCTTGTAATAAAGCATTATCATAGCCGCAGATGCCGGCATTCCAAGGTCGCTTCTATCACTAATGTACTGGCATTTTTTAAGAGGATTACAGGTGCACATTTTTCGTGAAAGAGAACATTTCTCAGAACTGAGTGACATATTAAGAATAGCTAAAAAAGCAAAATCATAACTGAGTGTCATTCGAGCCATCGGTCCGTAAAGCCGTCCGAGTTCCTTACAAAGTGAACAGTATACCGCTTTGTACATTTCGAACTCTTTAAGTCGCATTTCAGGTTTGCAGGCTCTTATATATCCGAACATATATGCACCCCCTTATAACTATTTTAAAATAAACTTACCGCAAGTGGTTAATAAGTTGTAAATTATAGAACTTTTTTAAGAAACTGACCTGTATAGGATTCGGCACAAGCCGCAATTTCTTCGGGTGTTCCCGTACAAACCACCGTGCCGCCTCTGTCACCACCCTCGGGACCAAGGTCAATTATATGGTCAGCGGTTTTAATTACATCGAGATTGTGCTCGATTGTAAGAACTGTGTTTCCGCCCTCTACAAGTCTGTCTAGAACCTCTAAAAGTCTGTGAACATCTGCTGTGTGAAGACCCGTCGTAGGTTCATCAAGAATATAGATAGTTTTTCCTGTGCTTTTCTTTGCAAGTTCTGTTGCAAGTTTAACTCTCTGAGCCTCACCACCCGAAAGGGTTGTCGCAGGCTGACCGAGTTTAATATAACCAAGTCCGACATCAAAAAGGGTCTGGAGTTTTTTATGAATTCTCGGAATTGATGAGAAGAAATTCATTGCCTCCTCAACAGTCATTTCGAGAACGTCATAAATGCTCTTTTCCTTATATTTCACAGATAAGGTCTCACGATTATAGCGTGTTCCGCCGCAAACCTCACAAGGAACATAAATATCGGGTAAAAAGTGCATCGCAATCTTGATAATTCCGTCACCCTCGCAAGCTTCACAACGTCCACCCTTAACATTAAAGGAGAATCGTCCGGCAGCAAAGCCTTTTGATTTTGCATCCTTCGTCTGTGCGAAAAGGTCGCGTATATCATTAAACACTCCTGTGTATGTGGCAGGGTTTGAACGCGGTGTTCTGCCAATCGGTGCCTGGCTTATATCGATTACCTTATCGAGATGTTCTGTGCCTTCTATTGTCTTAAACTTACCGGGCACTGTTTTTGCACCGTTAAGTTTTGCGGCAAGGTATTTGTAAATTATATCGTTTACAAGTGAAGATTTACCTGAGCCCGAAACGCCCGTTACTGCGACGCTTTTTCCGAGCGGGATTTTCACATCTACCGATTTAAGATTGTTTTCGGCGGCGCCTTTTACCGTAAGATATTTTCCATTGCCGCTTCTTCTCTCACTTGGCACCGGAATTTTGCGTCTTCCGGTTAAATAGTCCGAAGTCAAGGATTCTTTGCAGTCCTTAAGCTCGTCAACCGTACCCGAAAATACGATATTACCGCCATGGATACCTGCTCCCGGTCCAACGTCAACAATATAGTCGGCAGAACGGATAGTATCCTCATCATGTTCAACAACGATAAGTGTATTTCCAAGGTCGCGAAGTCTCTCCAAAGTGGCAAGAAGTCTTTCATTATCACGCTGATGAAGACCGATACTCGGCTCATCAAGAATATAAAGCACTCCCATCAGAGAAGAACCAATCTGTGTAGCAAGACGGATTCTCTGACTTTCTCCGCCCGAAAGGGTTCCCGAAGAGCGAGAAAGCGAAAGATAGTCAAGTCCTACGCTTTTAAGGAAATTAAGTCGCTCTTTGACCTCTTTTAAAATAGGAGCGGCAATCTGTTCTTGCCTTATGTCAAATTTTATCGAATCGACAAACTCTAAAATATCATTTACACTCATCGTGCAGAACTCATCGATGTTCTTACCGCCGACAGTTACAGCAAGACTTTCAGGCTTAAGACGTGCGCCCCTGCAGTCGGGACAGTCACACTCGTTCATATAAGCCTCAATTTCATTTCTTGCCCAGTCGGATTTTGTCTCCTTATAACGTCTTTCAAGGTTTGTAATAACACCCTCAAAATCGCTGAAGTATGTGCCGCCACCCCAAGCTGAATCACGGTAAAATTTAAGTTTCATTCCACCCGTGCCGTAAAGAATAACATCCTTTGCCTCTTCAGGAATATCTTTAAACGGAGTGTTTATATCGAATTCAAAATGGTCGGCAATTCCCTTATAATACATTGTGGCAATTGTGCCCATATCGGGATTATGCCAGGAATTAACACCCCAACCCGAAGCGCGAATTGCACCCTCTAATAGAGATTTCGAATCGTCCTGAATTATAAGATTAGGATCTATTTTCATAAACATTCCGAGTCCGGCGCAGGTCTGACAAGCACCGAAGGGAGAGTTAAAAGAAAACATTGTGGGAGTAAGCTCGGGCATACTTATATTATGCTCATCGCAAGCATAATTCTGCGAGAAGTTAAGTTCCTTGTCCCCAATCACGTCAACGGTAACAACACCGCCCGAAAGGGTTGCAGCAGTCTCAATGCTGTCGGTAAGTCTGCTCTTTATTTCATCCTTTATTACAAGTCGGTCGACAACTACTTCAATTATATGCTTTTTGTTCTTTTCAAGCTTTATCTCTTCCGAAAGGTCATA
>JAZONJ010000049.1:0-1916 GCA_045654425.1 Acutalibacteraceae bacterium | reverse complement strand
CACCCTTTCAATCGGAACGAAACGAACCTTATGTCAGGACATAATTATTTTATCACGAATTGAAGATTTTGTCAAGCGGTACGCTTTTGTAAAGCCTCGTGCATGACTATCATAAGTATGAGAAGAACGCCTATAAAATAAGGGAAAAGGGCGGGGGTGATATGGTTTGCGAGGATGCCGAAGAGGGGAGGCATAAGGCAGGTGCCCGTATATGCGCTTGCCATCTGAACTCCGATTATCGCCTGAGATCTTTCCTTGCCGAAAAGAACGGGGGTGGGGTGGATAACGCAGGGGTAAACGGGGGCGCATCCCACACCGCAAATGATAAGACCCGCAAGAGTGAAGGGAGTGCCCAGGGGGATTATCATAATAAGAGCTCCGATGGCGATAAGAGATGCACCGAGGCGGATCATTGCTTTGTCGGAGAGCTTGAATGTGAGAAAGCCGCTTACGGCCCGGCCTGCAGTAAGACCGATGAAGAAAAGTCCTGCAAGGGAGGCTGCCTTGTCTGCTGAAATGCCGTTGTGAAGCACAAGATAGCTTCCCGCCCACAGCATTGCAACGGCCTCGAGGGCGCAGTAGCAGAAAAACATCAAAAGAACGGGCATAACACCGCGGATCTTGAAGATCTCAATAAGGGAAAGGGGCTTTTTTGATTTTTCCGTACCTTCCGAGCCACCGACCGAGGTTTTTTTCCAAAGAGGGAGAGCGGCAAAGATAACAACGGCAATGGCAAGCTGAAGGGCGGCAACGATGCGGTATCCGCTTTCCCAGCCGAGGCTTGACTGGAGGGCAAAGCCCATGGTATAAGGGCCGACGATGGTGCCAACGCCCCACATACAGTGAAGCCAGCTCATATGGCGGCTTTTATAATGGAGAGCGACGTAGTTATTCAGAGCTGCATCTATACTTCCGGCTCCAAGACCGTAAGGGACAGCAAATATCATCAGCATAGGAAAGCTATTGCTAATGGAAAATCCGAGGAGAGAAAGTGCGGTCATAAGAACGCTGACGGAACAAACCGTTCCTGTTCCAAGCTTTTTTGTAATTCTGTCGCTTGCAAGGCTTGAAACTATTGTTCCTGCGGAGATGATCATTGAAATAATACCTGCATATGAAAGCGGAACTGAAAGGTCGGTGTACATCGACGGCCATGCGCTTCCGAGGAGTGCATCGGGCAGCCCGAGGCTAATGAAGGCAAGATATATTATAAAAAGAAGCAGATGTAGCATAAATACCTCGAATAGTTTTTTATCAGTATAGCTTTAAAGGAAAGTTTTTTCAATATACAATCAAATATTCTATTGAAAAAGTTGTCACATCATGTTAAAATTAAGAAAAAATCGAAAGGAACAAACTAATGAAAAACTTCTTTAAAGATTTCAAAGCTTTCGTTATGAAGGGCAACATTATCGATATGGCTGTCGGCGTTATCATCGGCGGTGCATTCGGTAAGATCGTAACCTCCCTCGTAAACGACATCATCACACCTCTCATCAGCATTCTTACAGGCAAGGTTAGCCTCACAGAGCTGAAGTGGGTTATCAATGAGGCTGTTATCGATGAGGCAGGCGTTGAGGTTACTCCCGAGCTTGCTCTTACATACGGTAACTTCATCCAGAACATTATGGACTTCCTCATTATCGCAATTTCCATCTTCGTTGTACTTCGCATTATGACTAATGCTCATAAGAAGCTCGAAGCTATGAAGAAGAAGGAAGAAGAGGCAAAGGCAGAAGAAGCTGCTGCAGCTCCCGCTGAGACAGAGCTTTCCGTTCTTTGCGAGATCCGCGAGATGCTCAAGGATCAGAAGAAGCAGTAAAATTAAAAGGCTGTCGAAATCGACAGCCTTTTTTTCGCTTTTTTGAAAAAAAGCCCCGCAAAAAACTTCAAAAACGATTTTTCGAGAAGATTGG
>JAZONJ010000048.1:0-11518 GCA_045654425.1 Acutalibacteraceae bacterium | reverse complement strand
CCACACCCTTGCGGACAGGCTCCGGTTTGGGAATTGTTTTTGGTTTCGGGTGGAGCACTTCTTCAACATACTTTTCCGATTCGGTGAGTGTCATCTGCTCGGCAATTATAACATCAAGCGCCGAACTACGCTTTTCTTCGGGAAGTCGGAGCAAGGCTCTCGCGTGACGTTCTGTAAGACGCGCCGCTTCAAGCCGACGTCTGATATTCATATCGAGTTTTAATAGTCTCAGCTTATTCGAAAGGGTTGATTCAGCAAGTCCGAGTCTTTCTGCTACCTCTCCTCTTGTCAGTCCGTAGACTGTAAGTAAACGGCTTATCCCCTCAGCCTCTTCAAAAGCCGAAAGGTCGCTTCTTTGCAGATTTTCGATTATGGTAATATAGGCGGCGTTAAGTCCGTCGGTGCGCTTTATAATACAAGGCACCTTTTTAAGACCTATAAGTTTCGCTGCTCTAAGCCGTCTTTCCCCTGCAATGAGTTCATACTTTCCGTGCGATTCCTGTCTTACGAGGAGCGGCTGAACAATACCGCTGGTCTTAATGCTTTCGGCAAGCTTTTCAAGCTCGTATGGATCGAAGTGCCGACGAGGTTGCGATGGGCTCGGGAGTATGTCCGCCACCTTTATGTAACTGAGTTTTGTACCGGTCAAGTTCTCTCCTCCCTTCGTATACAATTATAATATAAAGGGATTTTTATGGCAAAGAAAACCGCTCGACAAAAACACCCCAAAAGACAAAACAACCGCTATCGTTATAGCGGTTGTTTTGATATTTTTGCAGATATACGTGGATATTTTGGCGGAGTTTGCGATATTTTTTTCGTGATTACAAAGGTTCTTATTTCATCGCCCGTTAAGGTTTCTGTTTTAATTATACCTTTAGCTCCTCCGAGAATTCCAGCTGCTTTTTTTGCTTCGTCGAGTTCTTCGGCTGCAGACGGTCCTTTCATAGAGCAGAACACACCACCCTGCTTACACAAGGGCAGACAGTACTCATAAAGGGTGTTGAGTCGAGCCACAGCTCTCGCAGTTACAAGGTCATACTTTTCACGATGAGCCGCTGCTTTGCCCGCTTCCTCAGCCCTCATATGAACGGTTCGAGCCGAAAGGTCTAAAGCCGACAGCACTTCATTTAAGAAAACAAGGCGTTTATTCAGTCCGTCAAGTAACGTAAGGTCAATATCGGGTCGAAAAATTTTAAGTACAACACCCGGGAAGCCTGCTCCTGTTCCGACATCTATTACCTTCGCGTTTTCGGGGATTTCTACATGCTTTAAAAGCAGAGCGCAATCAAGAAAATGTTTTATAACGATTCCCTCAGGGTCGGTTATTGCCGTAAGGTTTATTTTCTCGTTCCACTCCACGAGCATATCGGCATATTTTTCGAGCCTTGAAAGAACGCTATCATCATAGGCGACACCCTCTTTATCGAGCACTGCCGTCATAAGTTCAAAGGGATAGGTCATTTTATTCTCCTCTCCTTTTCTTTTCGAGCCAGATATTCAGCACAGACACATCCGACGGGCTAACACCCGAAATACGGGAAGCCTGTCCGACATTTTGAGGTTTTATTTTTGCAAGTTTTTCTCTTGCTTCAAGTCTTAGTCCGTCAATAGCCGAATAGTCAATATCTTCGGGAAGAAGTCGGTTTTCAAGTCTGAGCATCTCATCAACCTGAGCCTGCTGACGTGTAATATATCCCTCATACTTAATCTCGGTTTCTGCCTTTTCGGCAACCTCATATGAAAGTTCCGGTCTGTCTTTGTCAAACTCGGCAAGGTCAAAATATGATACCTCGGGTCGCTTTATTAGCTCGCTCATTTTGATTCCTGTTGAAAGAGGTGTTGTACCGAGACTTTCAAGTTTCTGATTCAGAGCCTCGCTCGGTGCAATCGTGAGTTTTCTTACTCTTTCAATTTCAGATTCTTTCTCGGCTTTCTTCTCTAAAAACTTATTATATGTTCCCTCATCGATAAGTCCGACTTCGTAACCTATCGGCATAAGTCTCTCGTCGGCATTATCCTGACGGAGAAGAAGTCGGTATTCGCTTCTAGACGTCATCATTCGGTATGGATCCTGACAACCTTTTGTTACAAGGTCATCGATAAGCGTTCCGATATATGATGAGGCTCTGGAAAGAACAATAGGCTCTAAACCTTTGTTTTTTCTCGCAGCGTTGATACCTGCTATGAGACCTTGACCCGCCGCTTCCTCATAACCTGAAGAGCCGTTAAACTGACCCGCTCCGTAAAGTCCTTCATGCTCTTTGAATTCAAGAGACGCATGAAGACAAACGGGGTCTACACAGTCATATTCAATCGCATACGCATTACGCATAATCTCTACATTTTCGAGACCCGGAATTGAGTGATAAATTTCAATCTGAACCTCTTCGGGAAGTGACGAAGACATTCCCTGAAGATACATCTCCTCGGTGTCGGCTCCGCAAGGCTCGATAAAAAGCTGATGGCGTTTTTTATCGGCAAATCGGACGATTTTGTCCTCAATTGAGGGGCAATAACGGGGACCTACACCCTCGATAACGCCCGAATAGAGCGGTGAACGATGAAGATTGTCGAGTATTACCTGCTTAGTTTTATCATTCGTATAACTTACATGGCAAACAACAGTATTTTCCTTTGGCTTTTCGGTACGATATGAGAAAGGAACGATTCTCTCGTCACCCTCTTGAACTTCAAGATTTGAAAAATCGATAGAAGAACGAAGCACTCGGGCAGGAGTTCCTGTTTTAAAACGACGAAGAGGTATGCCAAGCTTTGCGAGCGCATCGCTGAGCCCTTCTGCGGCAAACATTCCGTCGGGGCCGCCACTGTAATTAACCTCGCCGACAAAAATCTTTCCTGCAAGGAAGGTGCCTGTCGCGATGATTACGGTTTTTGAGATATATTCTGCGCCAAGTCGGGTAATACAATGCCAACCGTCATCGGCTTTAAAAAGATCAACAACCTCAGCCTGTTTAAGAAGCAGATTTTCCTGCTTTTCAACTGTGTGTTTCATAAGGGCGGTATACGCTTTTCGGTCAATCTGAGCTCGAAGAGAATGAACCGCGGGACCTTTTCCGAGGTTGAGCATACGACTTTGAAGCATTGTTTTATCTGCCGCAACACCCATCTCACCGCCGAGCGCGTCAATTTCACGAACAAGGTGTCCCTTTGCCGTGCCGCCGATTGATGGATTGCAAGGTAGATTTCCGACCGAGTCGAGATTTATTGCAAACATTACGGTTTTCTGACCGAGACGTGCCGCGGCTAAAGCCGCTTCAATGCCCGCGTGACCTGCGCCAATTACCGCAACATCTATATTTCCTGCAAAATAGTTCATTTTATCCTACTTTCCTACACAAAATCTTCTGAAAACCTCGTCGGCAACCTCGTTTGTAACACGTTTTCCGTCAAAGGTATAAAGATAGACTAGAGCATCATCAACGCATACTGATACGGCATCTACCGTGTATCCGCCAAGAAGCAACGTTTTTGCTTCTTTAACACAAGCGAGTGCTTTGTCAGCAAGGTCTCGCTGACGCTCGTTTAATATTACCGCCGAAGAGGAATCAATATCAGCTATACCGACTATCTCCTCAAGCGCTTTTGTCAGTTCTTCTCTTCCAATTCCCTCTTTTGCCGAAATCTTAACCGTTATAAAACCGTCGGGAATTTCTATAACATCGGCTTTGTCAGTCTTGTTAAGGAGAACGATGCTTTTTTTATCTTTTATAAGAGAAAGAATTTCTAAATCATCTTTGTCGAGCGGTTCGGATGCATCAAAAACCGCTAAAATAAGCTGAGCCGTATCGATTCTTGATTTCGCTTTTTCGACTCCAACGCTCTCGACAATATCTGCCGATGAATGTATTCCCGCGGTATCAGCAAGGGTCAAAGTCAGATTTCCGCATTTTATTCTTTCCTCGATAACATCACGGGTTGTTCCCGCGATATCGGTAACTATCGAACGTTCCTCGCCGACAAGAAGATTCATAAGGGTACTTTTTCCAACGTTCGGCTTTCCGACAATGGCGGTTTTTATACCGTCGCGGATGATTTTTCCGTTGTCATAAGTTGAAAGAAGCTTTTTAAGAATATTTTCCGCTTCAAAAAGCAGACTCTCAAATGCTTCGGGCTGAAGCTCAGGTAAATCCTCATCGGGATAGTCGCTGTAAGCGGCAAAATTTGCCGCAAGGGTTATAAGAGCATTTTCGGCTTTCTCAATTTCGCGTGAAATTCTTCCGCTTTTGGCGGCAAGGTTCATTTTAAGTTCCTGCTCGCTTCTTGAAGAGATAAGTCCCATAACGCTTTCAGCTTCGGCAAGGTCAAGCTTCCCGTTTAAAAAGGCTCTTTTGGTGAATTCGCCCGGAGCGGCAAGAGTGGCTCCTGCAGAAAGAACGGCTCTAAGAACCAAGGACAAAACGACCGAACCGCCGTGGCAAGCTATTTCAACCGTATCCTCACCGGTATAACTGTGCGGCGCAACAAATCGGGTAACGACCGCTTCGTCAAGAAGCTCGTCCGAATCATAAATATGACCGAAAAGGGCAGAATAGCCCGAAAGCGATGTGACCGTTTTACCATTTATGTTTTTGAAAACGCGGTCGGCAATTTTTGCCGAATCTACGCCCGAAATACGAATAATTCCGATTCCGCCCTCACCCGTTGGGGTCGATATGGCGGCGATTGTCTTTTCTGCCATATCAGTCACCTGCCTTTTTAAATACGAAAAGTTTACTGAATATATAATTCATTATGATAACGATTACATTTACAATTATTTTTGCAACAAAGCCCTTGACACCGAAAAGCGAAAAATCAAGCCCAATTATGAAGAGCAATTCGGGTAAAAATATCTCGACAACACCCGAAACTATTCGTGCGGCAAAGAAAGACAACGCTTCACGCAGAACCGTTTTTACTTCGTGGCTGCGGCTTTCAAAAACAAAAAGTTTATTTGTTATAAATGCAAAAGTTACGGCAATTACCCACGAAAAAGCGCTTGCAACAGTAATGCCAAGCGGCAATAATTTAATAAAAAGAGCGTAGGAAACAAGGCTCACGACGGTTGTCGCAACCCCGAATATAAGATACATTATGATTTCTTTATGTTTTTTAAAAATAGAAACCAAATTTCCCATACAAACTCCGACACATAATTATTCAATATATTTTACTATAATATATTATATATTGTCAAGTAGGGAACGAACTGTGTCGTTCCACAATGCAAAGCGCAAAATGCAAAATGCAAAATTATGGTGTCTGCGACGCTATATAAAAAAGGGCGGATGATATCCGCCCCTACAAAACATATTGAATATAAATTTGCTAAAACCAAGATTGGATAAAATTGATGCAGACAACGCAAAAATAAGGACGCGCAAAATATGTGCAGAAGTCGCTTTTTCGAATGAAGATGTATCGAGATACCTCGAATGAGAAAAAGCGGCTAACAAAAAACACCCGTCAAAACGACGGGTGTTAACTTGTGTTCTGTGCTTATTTTGAAGTCCGATTAGGATTAGCAAACGCCTTGAGCGATCATAGCCTCTGCAACCTTCTCGAATCCGGCAATATTTGCGCCTGCTACGAGGTCGCCTTCCATGCCGTACTTCTTGGCTGCATCCCAAGATGCCTTATAGATGCCTTCCATGATCTGATGAAGCTTTGCGTCAACTTCTTCAGCAGTCCAGCTGTAACGCATAGAGTTCTGGCTCATTTCAAGTCCGGAAACAGCAACACCGCCGGCATTAACAGCCTTAGCAGGAGCGATAACTACGCCGTTTTCCTTAAGATAAGCCATAGCTTCGTTACGTGTGGGCATGTTGGAAACCTCAACATAATACTTAACGCCGTTCTTGACAATCTGCTCAGCCTCAGCCATTCCAACCTCGTTCTGAGTAGCGCAGGGCATAAGAACATCAGCCTTAACGCCCCAAGGCTTCTGACCCTCGAAGAATTCAACGCCAAACTTGTCAGCATAATCCTTAACCTTATTACGTCCGGAAGCTCTCATTTCGAGCATGAAGTTAATCTTCTCTTCGGTGCTAACTCCGTCCTTATCGTAAATGTATCCGTCGGGACCGGAGATTGTGAGAACCTTACCGCCAAGCTCGGTAATCTTCTTAACGGTACCCCAAGCAACGTTACCAAATCCGGAAACAGCGAAGGTTTTACCCTTGATAGACTCTCCGAATGTCTTAAGCATTTCAACAGTATAATAAACAGCACCGAAACCTGTAGCCTCAGGACGAATGAGAGAACCGCCGTAGGAACGTCCCTTACCTGTAAGCACGCCTGTGAACTCATTGCGGAGTCTCTTGTACTGACCGAACATATAACCGATTTCGCGAGCACCTACACCGAGGTCACCTGCAGGAACGTCGGTATCAGCACCGATGTGTCTCTGAAGCTCGGTCATAAAGCTCTGGCAGAAGCGCATAATCTCGTTGTCGCTGCGACCGTTAGGATCAAAGTCAGCGCCGCCCTTACCGCCGCCCATGGGGAGACCTGTAAGGCTGTTCTTGAAGGTCTGCTCGAAACCGAGGAACTTCATAATAGATGCGTTAACGTTGGGAGCAAAACGGATACCGCCCTTGTAAGGTCCGATAGCAGAGTTGAACTGAACTCTGAAACCACGGTTAACCTGAACCTGACCATTATCGTCAACCCAGGGAACACGGAAAACAATCTGACGCTCAGGCTCTACCATACGCTCGATAACGCCTGCTTTTTCAAACTTAGGGTCCTGCTCAACAACAGGCTCAAGAGAGGTAAGAACCTCCATAACTGCCTGTAAAAATTCAGGCTCATTGGCATTACGCTTTTCGGTATCAGCGTAAACCTTCTTTAAATACTCATTCTTTAACATTATGTACTCCTCCTCAAGAGTTATAAAATCTATATTAAAAAATAATAAAATTATTTTATACCTATTTTTGCCGTTTGTCAATAGCACATAACGATAAATTTCGATAAAAAATTCCACCGCAGAAGAACATTTTTGATATTTTTCGCCAAATTGTACGTGACTCGCGTACAATAACATATTTTATTGAAAATTCCCATTAACTTAGTGTATAATGGATATGAAAGTGAGGGATTCGTTATGCTTACAAATTTTGATGAGCTCAAATCTTTAGCATCTTCCGAAATGAATAAAAGCTATCCCGCAGAGGAAAAGAAATGCGGCGTTACCCTTACCGCCAAAAGCGGAAAGATATATAAAGGGCACCGAGTTGCTTTTTCGGACGGTCAGATTCTCGACCCTGTAGATATGGCGCTTTATTCTGCTCTCGCTGATGGCGAGACAAAATTTCTTGCCGCTGCTATTTGCGGAAATGAACCGCCCTCAAAGGCCGCTCTTCGCCGTCTGGCTACATTTTCGGATATGATGGTATCCCTCAATATCGGCGCCATTTCTGCCGATACTTCACTTCGCAAACTTCTTTTACAGCTTGGAGATAAATAATGAATCTTGCCGATTATAATACCCTTAAAAAATTGCTCGAATCGGAAGGCTTTAATCTTAAAAAAGCCTTTGGTCAGAACTTTCTTATAGACCCATCGGTCTGTCCGAGAATGGCAGAAGCTGCCGCAGACGAAAATACCGGCGTTCTTGAAATCGGTCCCGGTGCCGGCGTACTCACAGTCGAACTGTCAAAGGCCGCAAAACGGGTTGTTGCTATTGAGCTCGACGAAAAACTCCTTCCCGTTCTTAAAAAGAGCCTTTCGGGCTGTGATAATGTTGAGGTTATATTCGGCGACGCCATGAAGACCGACCTTGCAGCTCTGATTTCTGAAAAGTTTGCCGACTGCGAGCGTGTCGCTGTTTGCGCCAATCTCCCCTATTACATAACCTCTCCAATAATTATGCATCTGCTTGAATCAAAATTACCGATTGATAATGTAACGGTTATGGTTCAAAAAGAAGCTGCAGAAAGACTCGGAGCAGAGGTCGGAAGCAGAGAATCGGGCGCCGTTACCGTAGCGGTTGCATATTATGCCGAAAGCGAAATTCTTTTCGAGGTCGGCAGAGATTCTTTTATGCCTCCTCCAAATGTTGACAGCGCGGTTATAAAACTAACGATCAGACCCGAGCCGCCTATAACCGTCAAAGACGAAGCAAAATTTTTCTCTTTTGTAAAGGCCTGCTTTGCTCAGAGAAGAAAGACTTTAGTCAACACCGTTTCTGCTACTATGGGCATACCGAAGGATAAGCTCCGCGAAGCTCTCGGCAGTATCGGACTTCCGGAAACCGCACGAAGCGAGCAATTAACCCTTTCCGAGCTTGCGGCGGTTGCAAACTATCTGTTCTTATAATGCTATTCAAAATATATTTTTGGTGATATAACTTGACTTTCTTAAAAAAACTTTCCTCAGAACTTAAAAATCTTCGTATACAAAACTTTATTATGCTTTTTATCGCCGGCTGCGTTAACGCATTCGGTGTAACTGTGTTTCTGGCTCCCGTAAGGTTATACGACAGCGGTATTTCGGGAACGAGTATTCTTCTTTCCCAATTAACCCCCGAATATATGACTTTGTCCCTCTTCTTGCTTATACTTAACATTCCGCTTTTCCTGTTCGGACTCAAAAAGCAAGGAGCGGCTTTTACAATATATTCAATATTTACCGTAGCTGTTTATTCCTTAGCCTCATGGCTTATAACCGATATTCTGCCCGTTGATGTGAGCATTGCGTCTCCTCTTGCAGGCGAGGACCTATTACTCTGTGCTTTGTTTGGCGGAGTAATCTCGGGCGTCGGCAGCGGACTTACGATCAGATACGGCGGTGCTATTGACGGAATCGAGGTTATGGCGGTAATATTTGCTAAGAAGCTTGGCGTGACCGTTGGCACTTTTGTTATGATGTATAATGTTATTCTGTATATTATTTGCGGTTTTTCAATACACAGCTGGATTCTTCCGCTTTATTCAATAGTAACCTATGCCGCAGGGCTAAAAACAGTCGACTTTGTTGTTGAAGGTATCGACCGCTCCAAAGAGGTTATGATTATTACTAACAAAGCCGAAGAAATAAGCGAAGCTCTCATGTATGAATTCGAGTGTGGCACCACCAAAATTGCCGCAACAGGCGGATATTCAAACTCAGATAAAACTATTATCTATTTTGTTGTCAACCGTTTTCAGATTTCGCGTATGAGAAATATAATACATTCCATCGACCCCAAAGCCTTCGTAACAATAAGCGAGGTTGCCGATGTTTTCAAAAGCAATAAATAAGAGGTTGAAAAAATGAAAAAAATTATCGCTTTACTCCTCGTTTTCCTTATTATATTTAGTTTTTCTGCATGCAAAAAAAATACCGAAAAAAATTTCGAAGCCGAATGTAACCACGCAGAAAAAATCCTCGATTTTTTACCGCTTGAATTTAAGCACACAATACCATCGGAAGACCTTTACACAGCTATAAAAATAGAAGCAGACGGGTGCTTTACAGGAACATTTTACGACTCCGTTCTGAACGAAAAAGGAGATGAATATCCCGGCGGTACCGTTTATCACGCAAAATTCAGCGGAAAGTTTGAAAAGATTGAAAAGCTTGACGATACAGCCTACAAGCTCTATCTCGGCTCAATATCATATGAAACCAAAGGCGAAGAGATAAATGATGGCGTAAAATTCATTTCGGATATTCCTCAGGGCTTATCTCAAAATACCGAATATGTGCTTTACACACCCGATGCTCCGTCCGATTTGCATGAGGTTTTCCTCTTCGGTTGGCCATATCTTGCAGAAAAACCCGAAAAACTCTCCTGCTACGGTCTTATGAACACTAAAAGCAACGACGGCTTTTTCGCATACTCATAATTTAAAACGGTTCAGATACTCTCTGAACCGTTTTTATTTGCACGAATAATATATTTTAGAGATTGACAATATTATTACTTAATATTAAAATGATATAGTATTGTCAAAACAAAGTATTTTTTGCTAAAAAGAGGCGATTTTGATGGCAGTTTTCACTTCAACCATAAGCCAGATGGCTTTTCTGCTGATACTTATTGCGATTGGGTTTGTGCTTGTCCGCGCAAATCTGATTCCGCACAGTACTGCAGGTATTCTTTCAAAGCTTGAAAGCTATATTTTTATACCCGCTTCTGTCCTCGGAACTTTTATGACCCAATTTACGACAGAAAAGCTGAGCTCAGCAGGAAGCTTTTTCTTTGCAGGCGGAATATTCATTGCCGTCATGGCACCGCTTTCAATTCTCATTTCAAAACTTTGCACAAAGGATACATATCTTCGGAAAATATATACCTACGGGCTTGCTTTTTCCAACTTCGGCTTTATGGGCTACGCTGTTGTTTCTGCTCTCTTTCCCGAAGTTTATATGAATTATCTTATCTTTGTTTTTTGCTTTTGGATACTCATCTACACGTGGGGAATTCCATATCTGCTTATGCCGCACGATGAAGAAAAGCACGGAATTATTGCAGGTCTCAAAAAACTGATTAATCCGATGTTTATTTCTATGCTTATCGGTATGATAATAGGTCTTACGGGAATTACAGTCCCGAATTTTGCCACATCGGCTGTAAATTCACTCGGAAATTGTATGTCTCCCATAGCAATGCTGCTCACAGGAATGACCGTTGCGGAAATTGACCTTAAATCCACCTTTAAAAACGGTTCGATTTACCTAATTTCAATAATCCGACTTGTCCTTCTTCCGCTTTTTGGAATTGCGATTATATTCGCTCTTCCCCTCTCTTATGAAATAGAACTCTGTATTATATGTGCTCTTGCAATGCCTCTTGGTCTTAACACAATCGTTATTCCCGCCGGTTACGGAAAAGACACCTCGATTGCGGCAGGGCTCGCCCTTGTATCCCATCTTATTTCCTGCATTACAATACCGCTTGTTTTTCTGCTTTTTAATTCTGTTATAAAATAATTGGTGAATTATGATGACCAAGGCTTTAAACAAAATAGGTAGCAACTTATTTTTCTCTTTGCAATAACCTATATGGTGAGCGACATAACCCGAATCAACTACGATGCAATAATATCAGAAATGGTCAGAGATACCGGTGTAATTTTGCCTATATTCAGCATACTCTGTTTCACATTAACCGGAATAGTTCACCGCAAATGGCTGAAAAATCCCATCACCTGCGCATGCTGTATATTTGGGATAGGCAGGCCGGAACTTTACTCTGCTTATATGGTTCCTTATTGCACTTGCAGGTACTGTAATATGTTTTGCCTCGGCCAGACCTTGGAACAACAAAATGGGAGAATAAAATGAAATATCTTCAGAATCTTCATACTCATACAACATACTGCGACGGTAAAAACACCGCCGAAGAAATGGTTCAAAAAGCGATTGAAATCGGTTTTAAATCACTCGGTTTTTCAGGTCACGCACCTATGCCTGACTCGATTCCTGCAGCTTACGCAATGACAAAAGAGGATGTGCCGAAATACATTGCGGAAATTAACGCGCTCAAAGAAAAATATGCCGAAAAGTTGGAAATTTTCACAGGCAT
>JAZONJ010000047.1:0-15481 GCA_045654425.1 Acutalibacteraceae bacterium | reverse complement strand
TAAAATTTATCCTTCAGGAATTCCAATCAAACAACAATTTTACACCGAAATACCTAAAGATGAGGCAAAGGCTAAGCTTGGTGTTGCTGCCGAAAATAAGCACATTGTTATGATGTGCGGCAGTATGGGTTGCGGACCTCTCGCAGAGCTTGCAGCGGCTGTTTCAAAGGATATGAAGGCAGACTGCGAACTAACCGTTATTTGCGGAACTAACAAAAAACTGAAAAGCCAATTAGAAAGGAAAACCGCATCTTGTGAGAATGTGCATATAATTGGTTTTACAAATGATATGCCAACTGTTCTTGCCAGCGCCGACCTTTATCTTACAAAGCCGGGTGGAATAAGTACCACCGAAGCCGCGACCAAAAAGACTCCTATGCTATTTGTTAACACGGTTGCCGCATGCGAGACATATAATCTTAATCATTTTACGGATTACGGTGTAGCGTATTTTGGAAGAAATGTACGCGATCTTAAAGCAAAATGTCTTGGTATGATAAATGACCAAAACACGCTTACCGACATAAGCCAAAAGCTCGATGAAATCAACATTATTAATTCAGCAAAGGAAATCCGTAATATACTAAAAAATTAAGGGATGCTCAGCATCCCTTTTTCTTTATCTCAACTATTTTCTTAGCAATCTTGTAAACATCGCCGCCGCCCATTGTAATAACGATATCTCCGTTCTCTACAGTTTCGAGTATTACTTTTACAGCCTCGTCGAAATCTTTAACGCAAACAGCATCGTTTAAAGCATTACCTATATCCTCTGAATAAATTCCATAAGTATTTACTTCTCTTGAACCCATAATCGGAGTCAGAATAACCTTATCCGCTACCGAAATAGCCTCGATAAATTCGTTTTTAAGGAGCGCTGTTCTCGAAAAAGTAAATGGTTGGAACACCGCAATTACCCTCTTATAGCTAAGGTCCTTTGCAGCTGTTAGGGTCGCTTTAATTTCGGTTGGATGATGGGCATAATCGTCAGCAAGAACGAAATTCTCATATTCACCCAAAAACTCAAATCTTCTGCCTGCGCCCTTAAAATTCTCAATAGCATTTTTTATACCTTTCTCGGATACGCCGAGATAGTGACAAACACTAAATGCCGCAAGACAGTTCATTATATTGTGCTTTCCGGGAACAGAAAGTTCAATCCTGATAAGCTTTTCGCCGCTTTTATAAACATCAAAACCAAAACCGTATTTCTCGGGCTTAATATTAACGGCATAATAATCATTAGCTTCATCCATTCCGAAAGTAATCTTTTCGATATCAAGACTTCCGACTGCCGAGCTTGCTCTTTCATCATCTCCGTTAACAAAACAAAGTTTTGACATACCGACAAACTTTTTGAAGGAATCGGTTAAATTCTCCATCGTTTTAAAATAATCAAGATGGTCATTATCAATATTAAGCAGCACGCTTATATCAGGCGACATCTCAAGAAATGTATTTACAAATTCACAGGATTCACAAACAAATATATCGCTGCTTCCGCAAAGTCCGTTTGAATTAATAATCGGAAGTTTTCCTCCGATAACCGCCGAAGGATCCATCTTGTTTAAATAGAGAATTTGTGTTATCATAGAAGAAGTGGTAGTCTTCCCGTGTGTTCCTGCTACTCCGATAACATTGTCAAACTGACGGGTCAGAGCTCCGAGAAGAAGAGAACGCTCCATCTGAGGAATACCCAGTCTCTTTGCTTCCTGACGTTCGGGATTATCTTCACTGATTGCGGCAGAATATACTACAAGTTCAGCCGAATGAACATTCTCGGGATTATGACCCATATAGACCTCAATACCGAGATTACGAATACGATTCAGCGTATCCCCTTCATTGTTATCTGAACCTGTAAGCTTATAACCCTTTGTATGAAGAATCTCGGCAAGCGGGCACATACCCGAACCGCCGATACCAATCATATGAATTCTTTTAGCACCTAAAAGTAGTTTATCCGAATTTCTTAATTCTTTCATAATACAACCTCGCAGAATTACTGTCACTTAATATTATATCATCATTTTTGAAAAAATAAACCTTTATTTTGGAGTAAACCATGAAAAACATCTTTCCCGACTTTGCAATAAAGTGTCTTGAGAAAATAGAAACAGCCGGATTTGAGGCTTGGTTTGTCGGCGGATGTGTCCGCGACTCTTTAATCGGAAGAGAATTTTCCGATATAGATATTACGACAAACGCCTTACCGGAAGAGGTTGAGTCTCTCTTTGAAAAGACTGTTCCCACGGGCAAAAAGCACGGGACAATTACGGTAATTATCGATAAAAACCCTATTGAAGTTACCACATACAGAAGCGAATTCGGATATGACGATAACCGTCATCCAAATGAAATTCGATTTGAAAAAGATATTTCGGCAGACCTTTCACGTCGTGATTTTACGATGAATGCGCTAGCCTTTAATCCAAAGCGAAATATTCTCGACCTTTTCGGTGGTCAAGAGGATTTGAAAAACGGTGTTATAAAGACTGTAGGCAATCCTAACGAGCGTTTTTCTGAGGACGCTCTTAGAATTTTGCGTGCTTTCAGGTTCGCTTCTCAACTCGGATACGCCATCGAAGATAACACGAGAAAAGCCGCTCTCTCTTTGTCAGAAACGCTCGAAAACTTAAGTGGAGAAAGAGTGCTCACAGAGCTTAAAAAGCTCTCAGAGGGTAAAAATCCCTATGTTATTGAAGAACTCCTCAAAACCGACTGCCTTGTTCAGTTTGGCGTTGGAAAACTAAAGGCCAATCCAAAATCTTTCTCTGATATTGACAGAGAGTTCAAGGCTCCTTTCTTTCTCTATTTATGTGAGCATAATATTTCTCTTATTAAGGAAAAACTTAAAGCCGATAATAAAGTTATTCGGCAACTGGAAGTTCTTGACTTAATTTCTGAAACAGAGATTCCAAAAAGCAAAACTGAGCTTAAACTTATATTTAACAGATACCCTGATTATTTAGATTTGTATTTGAATTATATAAAACTCATACATCCTGAAAACTTTGATAGTATAAACAGTTTTGCTAAGGAAATTTTTGAAAACCGTGAGCCGTATATGGTAAAGCATCTGGCTATCGGCGGTAAGGAGTTAATGAACCTGGATATTAAAGATTCCGAAATCGGTCGCATACTCGAAAAACTGACCTTAAATGTAATTCAAAATCCCGAAAACAATCAGTCGGATATTTTGCTTTTTATTGCTAAAAACTTAATCTAAATATTTTGAAACAACTCACCGACAGCGGCATATTCTGTATTGTAATACTTTAAAGCTGTCGGTGATTTTTATGTATATTACTATTATTGCAGATTCAAAAAGACACGAAATGTTAGCCGCATCGCTCAAACGCGACGGACACGCTGTCACAGTCTATAAAGAATATGATTCTCTTCCGACAGAAATCTCCTCCGAAATCATTATTCTTCCTATTCCCTCTTTTACAGCAAGTGGTATACTGAATCTCAAAGGCACACCCGATACACTGAACAAAGAAGCTTTCTTTCAAAGGTTTTCTCCCGATTCATTCATTATAACCTGCAACTGTGAAGCAGAGGGACGAAGATTTCTTGATATAAATAAGTACGAACCTTTTGTTTTCAGCAACGCTGTTCCATCTGCCGAAGGAGCTATAGCTCTCGCAATGCAAAATTCTGATATTACACTCTATAAAAGCCGTTCTTTAGTTATCGGATATGGTAGAATCGGCAAACTGATTGCAAGCAGACTTAAAGGTTTTTGCGGTTCAGTAAGCGTTGTTGCGAGAAAAGAAAAAGACCGCCTTGCCGCAAGTTCGGAAGGCTATGAGAGTCTCGATTTCCCCGATATTGACGCAAAAATAGATGAGTTTGATTTTATTTTTCAGACCGTCCCCTTCCCGACTCTGACCCGTGACAGAATAGATAAAATCACAGGACTAATTATTGAGATTTCTTCAAAAGGGCTCGGAACAGATATGGAATATGCTAAGGAAAAAGGTGTTCGTTTAATATACGCTCCCGGCATACCCGAAAAATACAGCAGTAAAACGGCAGGTAATATACTCTCTGACAGCGTTAAAAGTATTATATCTGAACTTTAAGTTGGCAATAATCGAACCCTTTGCGGTTTCGCTCACCGACTTAAACACTAGGCTTTGCGTTCGTTTTTGCAAGGCGACAGCCTTGCGGCAAACTTATGCTTCACCCAATATTAAATTCGTTGGCAGAAACTCCCTTGGACCTCGCAAAACAAAAAATTTTGTGTAAGAGGAAGCCGACAAAACGCAGTATTACTGTCGTATCGCAAGTTTTGAGGCAATCTATTTCCGAAATTTTTGTTTTGCAGGCGTAATGGGTTTGACTATTGCCAACTTACGAGGAGTTTACATGAACGATATTAAACTCGGTTTTGCTATGTGCGGTTCATTCTGCACGATTAATGATGCCGTTGAACAGATACGAACTTTAAAGGAAAAAGGAATAAAAATAACTCCCATATTTTCCGAAATCGTGATGACTGCCGATACACGTTTTGCAAAAGCGTCAGAGCTTAAAGAAAGAGTTGAAGATATCTGCGGAGAAAAAATTATATCTTCAATTGTTGAAGCAGAGCCGATAGGTCCGAAAAAACTCTTTGATGCTCTTGTTGTTTGCCCGTGTACGGGAAATACACTTGCTAAACTTGCAAACGGAATTACCGACTCTACTGTCACAATGGCGGTTAAAGCACACCTTAGAAACAACCGCCCTGTAATACTTGCTATTGCGACAAACGATGCTTTAGGTGGGTCAGCCAAAAATATTGGTATGCTTTTAAATACAAAAAATATATACTTTGTGCCCTTCGGTCAGGATGACCCGATTAAAAAAGAGAAATCGATAATTGCTGATTACACCCGACTCTTTGACACCTTAACTGAAGTTTTAAACGGCAGACAGATAGCGCCTCTAATTCTTTGAAAATGAATACCGCCTGAAAATTCAGGCGGTATTTTTATAGAGATATTGTTTTTCCTATCGAGAAAGAGTAAATCAAAAGTTCACCTACTTGCTTTTTAAGCAAAGATTCGCAAGCCTTTCCGTAGATTCTAAGCTGTTCGGCATAGGCTGAGATAAGCTCTTCTTCACTCTTGTTGCGGTCGGTCTTAAAATCGACAATTACAAGTTTGCCATCTTCCTCGAAAAGTAGGTCCACCGAGCCTTGGACAATGATTTTCTCATTCGAAAGTTCTTTGGCAAGGTCGGCTTTAATAATAGAGGCAGGAAACTCAGTCAAGAAATTCATTTCACGCTTTACAAACACCGACTTCTTAATTCTTTGGAATAAACCGCTTCTGAAGAATGCCTCCGCCTGCTCTATACTTACAGCTTCTGATTCTTTACTACTTAAAAAGCCCATTTCGTAAAGGCGTTCTATTTCATCCACGACCGATACTTCGGCTTTTTCAAAATCACAAAACTGCATAAATTTATGTGTTGCGGTTCCCTTTTCAGCAGCGGTAAGTCCGCCTTCGTTCATAAAGCCCGGTCTCGACATAAACTGATATTTCGATTCATCGGCTTTATGAACAATTGAAGTGACCGATGCTTTTGACTGAATCGATAAAAGCTCGCTAAACGGATAACTCTTCGCGTAATTTTCTTTCAGTATATCGGCCTTTAAAGAATCTGCGTTGAATCTAACATCAGACGCACCTTCAATTACACTTATATCAGTATAAATTCCTTTAGACGAAATATTTTTATCCGAATAATCAAGATATTTTTCAGAATTCATCATAAAATCCAGAGCAAATATCCAATCAAAATAACAGTTCGTTTTCCCAAAATTATACTTTCTCATTCTGCCGTTTTCAAAATATCCCATATCGGAAAGTGAATCGATTTTCTTTTTCAGATCCTTGACAGCGGCAGTTATTATGAGCTTTTCTTCGGCTCGAGTGAGTGCAACATAAAGCAGTCTCACCTCTTCCGACAACACCTGTCTTTTTTCATATTCCGACATTATGACCCTAAGCAAGGTTTCATTTTTGTCAAAGGCGTCTTCGTCGTAATACTTAAATGAGAAACCGTGTTTTTCATTTAGCAAAAGGGTTTTATAACAGTCTGTAAAATTAAACTGATGGTCGGTATCTGCAAGAATACAAACAGGATACTGAAGTCCCTTTGAAGAATGAATTGTAATAATTCTGACCGAATTCGAAGGCGCTGAGGAGGCTGTGCCGAAATCCTTATCTCCCATACCCTCGAGAGCCTTTAAAAACTCACGAAGACTTCGCTTGCCCTCACCCTCAAAGGTTGCGGCAAAATTTCGTACTGTTATAAGATTTGATTTTTTAATCTCACCGTCAGGAAGCCTCGAGACCATTCCTGTGAAATTCGTTCTCTCAAAAATCTCGTCTATAAGCTCGCTGATTCTTAGTGTGATATTTTTCTCTCTGTAATAAGAAAGGTCAGACATAAAACCCGAGAGTTTAGGGTCATCTTCCGTCATTGCAAGAGCGCTGATAAGCTTGCCCTTTCTGCTTTTAGCCCGGTATTTTGCAAGAGCGTCAATAGTAAATCCGTAAAGCCGCGATGTCATAAGGGTTAATAAAGCGACATCGTCAAACGGATTGTTAATTACAGTCAGCAAGGATATAAGGGTCGCGACCTCATCGGTCGACAGAATATCAGATGCGGTAATGGATACCGGAATCGAACATTTTTTTAGAACCGAAGAAATTATCGGAGCCGCATCGAGTGAACGAAGCAAAATCACAATATCACCAAAATCGGCTTTTCTGAGAGAAGAATCGGTCTTAATAAAGGGTTTAGCATTAACGGTCTCAAGTATCGTTTTTGCAATTATATGTGCCTCGGCTACATTTTTCTCGCTTCCCTTATCATACTCTGAAAAATCGAAGTTCTGTGTAATTTCAGCGAGGTCGGCAAAATGTGTTTCTACCTTTGTTTCGCTGTTTTCAGGGAATGTTGCAAGAGGCTCAAGTCTTTCGCGCTCATCATATTCGATATCAGCGTTATCCTCATGCATTATAAATCCGAAGAGGCTGTTTACATATTCGCAGACTTCCCTTCTGCTTCTGAAATTTCCCGAAAGGTCAATTCGAAGTCCACTTCTGTCCTTTTCGTCTGCTTCACGGTATATCTTTTTCTTCAGTATAAAATTATAAGGATTTGCACCTCTGAAACGGTAAATGCTCTGCTTTGCATCACCAACGCAGAAAAGTTTTTTCTGGTCGTCCGACAGAATATTAAAAAGTGTATCCTGAAGATTATTCACGTCCTGATACTCATCTACAAGAACCTCGTCGAACTGAGAGATAAACTCGTCAGCATCAGCTTTTCGGCAAATCTTACCGTCTTTATATTCGGCAAGAAGCGATAATGCCGTCTGTTCGGCCATATCAAAGGTCATAAGACTGCGGCTTTTTAGCTCTTCTTCAAAAATTTCACCCAACCTGATTACAAGCTCGGACATTTTTCTAAGATGAGGTAATGAAAACCGAATCTCATCCCGAAGTTCTTCTTTTGTACCGTAAATAAGCTTAAATGAAGATTCGAGAAGTTTTTTTGCGTCATCTCTGCGAATTTTTGCATACTCCGAATTTGCGTCTTTTTTTGCCGCTGAAAGGCTTTGAAGCTTCGGTACAGAATAATTCTGTATTTTCCTAAAAATTCCATCCCAGTCATTTTTACGGCATAAGGAAAGTAAAGACTCGCTAAAATCTACCAAATAATAAATACTGTCTTTATATTTATCGTAAGCATCAGCATTTAACTCAAGAGCCTCGGCAGACATTTTAATGATGCGATATGCTTCCTCGATATTTTCTTTAAAAATACTAATACCTTCATAGAACCAATCGTCATTCATTGAAAGGGCAAATTCTTCATAATCTTTTACAACGTTTAAAACCCAATTATCAGAAAAGGGCATTTTACGGCTGTATGAAAATATATTAAGAATTCGTGCGGTAAGCTCGGTATCATCATAATTTGAACCAACAAAGTCGAGAAGGTCTAAAAACTCACGGTTTCCCGAATTGAATTCATCATTCATCAGCCTCGATACCGAAGAAGAAAGAAGCATTCTGACATCTGAATTATCAGCCATTTTGAAGGATGGGTCTATCCCCGCTTTTTCAAAATTATCGCGAATAAAATTAATGCAAAAACTGTCAATGGTACATATTTTCGCATTAGAAAGTAGGATTTTCTGTTTTTGCAAAAGCGTGTTATAAGGGTCCCTGTCTAAAGCCTTTCCAAGCTCCTTTTCAATTCTGAGTTTAAGCTCAGCTGCCGCAGCATTTGTAAAGGTTACAATTAAAGCTCTGTCTGCCATTAAGGGAGCTTCGGCATTGCAGAAAGCCTGCAGAACTCTTTGAACAAGAACTGCAGTTTTTCCTGAGCCTGCCGCCGCAGAAACGAGGGTATTTTCTTTTGATTCAATTGCCGCTTGTTGCGCGGCTGTCGGTTTGAACATTTTACTCCCCGTCCCCCTTTAACGCGTTTTTAATTTCGAAATTTTTTAGCTTTTGTACCCTGATATGTTCTTTTTCCGAGCTTCTGCAAACCGATGCAAAATCACAGTATTTGCAAGCCTCAGAATGAAGTCCGTCTACCGGCTTCGGATAAAAATCACCCTTACGAATTGACTCACCCATATTTGATACCAGTTTTTCGATATTACCGAAAACCAATTCAAAAGTTTCTTCATCAATAAAGGATTGATTTTTTCCATTGTGCTCGGGAATAAATCTACCCGAATTATCCTTATCCATCGCCTCAACAACCTCGCCGTCATCAAGGATAAGACCATTCATTGCAAGAGAAGTCTCCATCGCTTTATGACCCGCAGGAAGATAAAGTATACCGCCTGCTTTGGCATCATCGAGTATCTTCTTCGGATTCTTTATGATGGCATAAAGATATATAAGCATCTGCATATTAAGGCCGTAAAGAGTATCGGAAAAATCAAATTGCTTACTGCCGGTTTTATAATCTACAATTCGAATAACATTCTTAAAGGTATCAACTCGGTCAATTTTACCCGTAAGTACCATTTCTCCTTTTTCAATCGGAAATCTCATTTCGGGAATGTCACCATCTCTGCCAATCTCCAACTCGCAAAAAGCAGGTTCAAACTTGCTTTGTTTAAACTCTTCAGCCATATGGTAGGCAATCTCTTTTACAGCTTTTGAAATTTTGGAAATGAGAAACTTGAATCTAGGTGTAGAAACGGCATCAAGACCTGAAATCATAGAAAGATATTCATCAATCGCCTCATCTACAGCAAGACTGATTTCTCTTCTATCAAGGTCTCCAAAACCTTTTTTATACTTTTTAATAAGCGTTTCAAGAACAAAGTGAACTATCGTTCCTCTTTGAGCAGCATTGAGGTCTGCAGGGCGAATTTTACCCGTATTCAAACCATAACGGAAGAAATAGAGCAGCTTACAAGAATGGAAATTATCAAATTTCGATGCAGAAAGATATATATTTTCTCCGAAAAGCTTATCAGAATTTTCGGCTGTTACTCTGAAATCATCGCCAATACTATCAATATTAAATGCATCTATTTTTCCTTTTAGAGTATCAACATCCTTGACAGAATCACGAATTGTTTCAAAACTGTCTTCATATAGGTCACTCATAAGGTGAACCGCCGATTCCTCAGTCACAGGATAGAAAAGTTCGTCTGATAGCGGATTATACTTTGACTCACTGACATTCCCTATTCTGTTTTTTATTGTGCTAATGAAGGCGGAAGGCTCAAGTCCACCGCCCGAAGCAGTTTTTTCAGAATAAAGGATAAATGTCTTATCAACAGGACAACAAACCATTGAATAAACAAGATAGTTTTCTTCAACAGCGCTTTTAATCTCATCGTCATTTAGTGATATTCCGTAATCTTCGAGTTTCTGCTTATCACTTGATGCTAACAGACTGTTTTTAACCGAATTATTCGGGAATATTCCTTGATTTGCGCCGAGAATTAATGCTATTTTCGGCTTTGAGGGTCTAATTCTGTCGGCAGAACCGAAGGTCACCTCGTCAAGCATCTGCGGTACATTTGAAATTTCAACGGCATTTGCTGCAATTCTGAAAGCCTCACTAAAATCTCGGGCAGATGTATTCTCGGGCAAAATTTTGGTCAGTGAATTCAGTATAACCATTACGCTGTCCCAAGCCTGTCTTTGAACCGAAGCCGTAAAGGAATCGTTTTCTTTTTCTTTAGAAATGCAGATATCGGCAAAATGTTTGTCAAGTCCCTCAGATATAAGGAAATTATAAATAGCTTTTGATTTTGCCTTTGTATTTCTGTTAAACTCATCAGAAAATGCCATGAGTTTTTTATAAATATCTGCTCTGAGAATATTGATTCTTGAAAGAAGTTCTTTTTCCTTCGGACTTACTTCACCCGTTTCAAAGCCTGACGGGTTCATTTTCCATTCTTCCGCCCAACTGCTGCCCGACATATTCCAAATATAGATATACTCTTCTAAAGCAAATATATCTTCCTCCGAGTAGCCGTGAAGTCCGCATTTTAGAAAATTAAGTATATTTTCGGTTGTGAAACTGAGTTTAATTTTTAAAAGATTCTGTATGTAGATATAAAGAAGAGTATCTGTAAGTTTTACTTTGCGGTCAACAAAGCACTGAACACCGCATTTTTTTGAAAACAGTTCGATATATTCCTTATATTCGTCTGCATTTCGGGCTACAATTATAAAATCTCTATAGCGGTATCCGCTGTTATTTACAAGATTTTTTACGATACTGATCGCGGCGTGCGCTTCTTGTCTCGGGTCTGATGCGCTTATAATTCTGAGGTTGTCCGATGTATTGAAATTGATATTATCAACCGAATCAAAAAAAGACTTTTCAAGCGCTTTAAGTGTTTCGCTTGAATAAAAATTATCTTTAAGATAAACAGTTTCGCCGAGCTTTACATTTCTGCTTTCGGCGAGTTTTCTGATTGCGCGCGCGGTTTTGTTAATGTTATAAAAAACATTTAAATCTGAATTATTTATATCATCGGTGCAAAATGAAAAGGTTACATTATCCGCCTGCGTGAGAATTCTTTCGATTATCTTCATCTGCTGACCGGTAAAGCCTGTAAAGGAATCAAAATATACATTTGCATCACGGAAATACTCAAAATCCAAAAGGATTCCATAAAGTCTTGTGAGATAGTCAGACGCATCTATAAACTTGTCCGAAATAAGAGCATCATAGACCGACATAATTACCGATATATCATGAAGCTTTGTGCCGCAGGAACCTCCGATTCCGACAGAAGCCTCCATAATTTCTTCCGAAGAAACGGCGGCAAATTTGAAGTCACGGATAATATCGGCTATACGAACAGAAAAATCGCTGTAATTTATAAACTTATCGAATATTTTAAGCTGCTCTGCCGAAGATTTGAGAGCAATATCGGTAAGTAGGAGACGTTCGCTGTCGCTCATTACGGGAAGCTGACCAAAACCTGAAATTGCCGCAACGACAGAATAAAGCTTAGTAAAACTAAGCACCGAAATGTTCTCGTTATTGAAATTTTCAGTATGCAAAACCGCACGTTCAGTTTCAAATGTGAACTGTTCGGGAACGATTATAATCGTCTTTTTGCGGGTAGAATCCTCTGCGGCTTTTTTGACAATATAATGCGACTTACCGCTACAAGCTCTGCCAACAACAAAATTCAGCATAATTATCTCCTTAATTTTGATACTCCTATTATACTACAAACTACAAAAATTAAAAAGCATTAATTATAAAAACATACTTATTAGCACTAATAATATAACACCGGGTATGCCCATAATTCCGGACAGTGAGAGTGTATAAGCATTTATAAAAACAGAAAAACCTAAATATTTTCCTAAAATAGACGCTAAAATAAGTACCGCAACACCCGAAAACAGATTAACAGCAATCAGTTTCATTGGTTTTCTGCTATATAAGGCAAAAACAATAAAACCTAATCCGTAAATAATAGCGAAAACATTTAAAACAATCTTGATAATCTCCATAAAAAAATCCTCACAATCTATTTTAAAGATTATGAGGAAAAACTCACGAATATGAAAAAAGCAACACCGAAGTGTTGCTTTTTGAAAAATTAACCTACGAGTGCAAAAACAACGTTTGCAAGTAATACAAGAACAAAGAAACCGATAGCGATATACTTTGTTGTTCTTGCGAGGGTTGCATCAAGAGTTCTTGCCTTTGTTTTGGAAAGGAATGTATCAGCACCGCCCGAAATAGCACCGTTGATTCCGGCTCTGTGTCCCTGCTGAAGAAGAACGACAGCGATAACGATGATAGAAGCGATGATGAGCAATACTCCTAAAATAATCTGCCAAACCATTTATATAACCTCCGTAAAGTATCAGTTCATTATAACAAAGGAATTATAGCATAAAACTTTTGAGAATGCAACTGTTTTTTAAATCGGGTGAACCGCAGTCTCAGCGTCAGCGTGCTCAGCATCAACCTTATACTTCTTGTTGTTGCGCTCTTCAAAGAACTTAACTGCAACCTGACCAAACTGTGCGTATGACAGAACATCTTCCTCCTGCTCTATCCACTGCTTAGCTTCATCACGGATCTTATCGAGCTCAGGCTCGAGTAAATCAGCAGGTCTGCAGTCAATAGGCTCTGCATCGCCGATAATCTTCTTTCTGAAATCAGCATCTATCGGAAGAGGAGTTTTACCATACTCTCCACGGACCAGTCCCTTGAACTCCTTGGTTACCATCTTGTAACGCTCGCCGTTAATGATGTTGAAAACAGCCTGTGTTCCAACAATCTGGCTGGAAGGTGTAACAAGCGGAGGATATCCGCAATCAGCTCTAACCTTCGGAACTTCTGCGAGAACATCGGTAAGCTTGTCTTCCTTACCTGCCTGCTTAAGCTGAGAAACAAGGTTTGAAAGCATTCCGCCGGGAACCTGATAAATAAGGGTTTTTCCGTCAACACCGAGCATCTTGGGATTGAGAAGTCCGCTTTCAAGATACTTTTCTCTGAGTGTTGTAACATATTTTGCAATATCGCTGAGTGCTTCAAGGTCGAGTCCTGTATCGTACTCGGTGCCCTGAAGAGCAGCAACGATAGACTCGGTAGCAGCGTGTGAAGTACCGAGAGCCAAAGGAGACATAGCGGTATCAACAACATCTGCGCCTGCCTCAATAGCCTTAAGAAGAACCATTGAGCCAAGACCTGAAGTATAGTGGGTATGAACCTGAATCGGAACCTTAACGGTCTCTTTAAGAGCTTTTACAAGGTCATAGGTACCGTAAGGTGTAAGAAGTCCTGCCATATCCTTAACGCAGATAGAATCAGCACCTGCATTCTCAAGCTGTTTAGCATAGTTAGTATAATACTCAAGGTCAAAAATCGGGCCTGTGGTATAAGAAATAGCAGCCTGAGTATGAGCCTTTTCTTTCTGAGCAGCTTTGATAGCGGTTTCAAGGTTTCTAAAATCGTTAAGAGCGTCGAATATTCTTAAAATGTCAATTCCGTTTGCAACAGATTTCTGAACAAAATACTCAACAACATCGTCAGCATAGTGACGGTAACCGAGCATATTCTGTCCACGGAAAAGCATCTGAAGTTTAGTGTTGGGACACTTTTCTCTGATGGTGCGAAGTCTCTCCCACGGGTCTTCACCGAGGAATCGAAGACAGCTATCAAATGTAGCGCCGCCCCAACATTCAAGAGAATGGAAACCAACCTTGTCTAAATCTTCAAGCATCGGGAGCATGTCATCCATTGACATACGGGTAGCAATAAGAGACTGATGCGCGTCTCTCAGTACAGTTTCTGTAATACCAATACGTGCCACGAACGTTTACCTCTCCCCTAAATTATTTAACAGTGATAAGGGTCTGTCCGGAATTTACAGACTCACCCTTGGAAACTGCAACAGACTCAACTACGCAGTCGCGGTCAGCGAAGATTTCATTTTCCATCTTCATAGCTTCAAGAACGCAAAGAACTTCGCCCTTGGAAACCGACTGTCCTGCTGAAACATTTACTGAAAGAATTGTGCCGGGCATCGGAGCAACAACGGGCTCGCCGTTTCCAGCGGGTGCTGCTGCAGGTGCAGCGGCAGGAGCCGGAGCTGCTGCAGGAGCCGGAGCTGCTGCGGGAGCAGGTGCAGCGGCAACAGGAGCTGCTGCTACGGGAGCAGAAGAAGCTCCAACCTCTTCTACAGATACATCATAAGTTGTTCCGTTAACTGTAATTTTTAACTGTTTCATTATATTTGACCTCCAGATTATACTTAAAACCGATTAAAGCGGAATATTTGTGTGTTTCTTATTCATCTTGGATACGCGCTTCGAAGCAAGTAAATCGAGCGCACTGTTTATCTTATCATAAGTTGCAGCAGGCTCAAAAATATCATCAACATATCCGAAAGCTGCGGCATTAAAGGGTGAGCACTGCTCTTTAGCATACTCTTTTTCGAGTTCTGCTCTGTCTTCGCCTGCTTCAAGTCTATCCTTGTAGAAGAGCTGAACAGCAGTCATAGGCTCCATAGTACCGATTACTGCGTCAGGCCAAGCAAATACCATATCGGGATTAGCAGCGCCTGAAACAAATGCTATATATGCAGAGGAAACAGCGTTTCCTGTAACCAAAGTAATCTTAGGAGTTGTAGCCTCAGAATAAGCAAGGGTAAGAACAGAAAGACTTCTAACATCACCCGCTCTTCTGTAACTCTCAGAAGCGTCAATACCAAGTGAATCAACAAATGTGATAATCGGGATTGAATAAGCATCGCAAAGTCTTACAAATCTTGCAGCCTTTCTTGCGGCAAGCACGCTGAAATATCCATCGTGCTTTGAGCTCTCGGTCTTGATAATTCCGACAGCTGCGCCGCCGATTCTTGCAAAACCTGTTCTTATTGATTTGTTCGAAAGCTTATTGATTTCAAGGAAGCTTCCGTTATCGATAACCATATCGAGAGCGTCATCGCCACCCTTAGGTGCAACAGGCTCGGTAAAGAGAGGCTCCGAAAGGTTATTTGAAGGTAAGAAAGAAAGGAGCTCAATAACCTTATCTACAGCATCCTTATCACTTTCTGCAACGATAGAAGCAGTACCGTTTTTACCTGCAAGATATACAGTATCAATCTCGTCGTCATTCTTGTCCGAGAAAGCAGGAGAAGCAACGTAGAACTCAGCGCTCTTTTCAACGATAAGAACATCAGCTACGGTTGCGAGAACTGCAGCACTACCGATACAAGGCCCTGCAACAACCGAAATCTGAGGAACTACGCCTGAAAGGTTGCCTGCCGACTTGATAAGAGTTCCGTAAGCCTCGAGAGCTTCAATACCCTCATCAACATGAGCTCCGTTAGAATCGAAGAAACCGACAACGGGAGTTCCTGTCTTTGCAGCCATATCATAAAGCTGCTGAATCTTGGAAGCCTGAACTCTACCCATAGCTCCCTTATTAATATCAATGCTCTGTGAGA
>JAZONJ010000046.1:0-11247 GCA_045654425.1 Acutalibacteraceae bacterium | reverse complement strand
TGTTTTGAATATAGTAATTTCTCGCAGAACTCATCGCTTGTCATACCTGTTGATTCAATAGACGGAAAAGCATAGAATGCACCGAGAGGTTCTCTGCAGGTAAGACCTAGCTTATTAAATCCGTCAACTATGAGCCTGCGGCGCATATCATATTCCTCGACCATTTTCTGAATATCGCTTTCACCGTTTTTAAGGGCTTCGATAGCAGCATACTGAGAAGTGGTCGGAGCGCACATTATCGCAAACTGATGAATCTTGGTAATCTGATTCATAATCGGAGCAGGACCGCAAGCATATCCCATACGCCAACCTGTCATTGAAAATGCTTTTGAGAAACCATTAATCATAATGGTTCTTTCTTTCATTCCTTCAATCGAGGCAATCGAAACATGTCTTTCTTTACCGAAAGTAAGTTCGGAATATATCTCATCCGAAATAACGATTATATTGGTGTCGCGAAGAACTTCTGCAATTGCTTCCAGATCATCTTTGAGCATAACCGCACCGGTGGGATTGCAAGGATAGGGCAGAATTAAAGCCTTTGTCTTATCGGTAATTGCCGATTTTAACTGTTCGGGAGTAATTCTGAATTCATCTTCAGCCTTAGTTTCAATAATAACCGGTACACCGCCTGCAAGCAGAGTTATCGGCTCATAGCAGACGTAGCTAGGTTGAGGAATAATAACCTCATCGCCCGGATCAATTATCGCACGGATAGTTCCGTCAATAGCTTCGCTTCCGCCGACAGTAACAAGAATCTCTGTTTCGGGGTCATATTCGACATTGTATTTTCTGTTTATAAAGGAAGAAATTTCCTTTCGCATTGAAAGTAAACCGTGATTCGAGGTATAACGGGTCTTTCCCTGTTCAAGAGAACGGATACCCTCACTTCTGATATGCCAAGGGGTCGGGAAATCAGGCTCACCGACACCGAGTGAAATGACATCATCCATTTGTTCAGCAATATCAAAAAACTTTCTGATACCTGACGGTTTGATACTAACAATGCTGCGATTGAGCAGTTTGTTATAATCTATCACAGCGAAAGTCTCCCTCTGTCGTCTTTTTCCTCATCACAAAGGATAACATCCAGCTCCTTATATCGTCTGAGCACAAAGTGAGTAGCTGTCGAAACAACGGCATCAATTGTGGAAAGCTCCTTAGCAACGAACATCGCAACCTGCTGGAATGTCTTACTCTTAACCATTACGCAAAGGTCAAAACCGCCTGACATAAGATAAACGCTTTCAACCTCAGGGTACATCATTATACGCTTAGCAATCTCTTCAAATCCGTAATCAGCCTGCGGAGAAACCTTGAGCTCAATAAGTGCCGAAACGTAAGAGGAATCAAGTTTTTCCCAGTCAATAACGGTCTTATATCCCCTTATGAAGCCTTCCTTTTGAAGTTTTGAAATTTCTTCCTCAACCTCTTTTTCGGAAATTCCAAGCATTACCGCAAGGTCAGCGTTTGTATATCTTGCATTCTTATCTAAAAGTTTTAAAAGTTTTATATTCATATGTCAAAACCTCCAATTTCCTCTATAATACCATTTTTAAGTTAAATATACAAGTAGTTATTTACTTTTTGATGTCTCTATGTTAATATAATAACAATATCGTTTTAGGAGATGTAGTTATGAGAGCTATTATAACCGTTGTAGGAAAAGATAAGGTTGGTATTTTGAACTCTGTTTCGGCAAAGTGCGCTGAACATTCAGTTAACATCAATGATGTTTCACAGACAATATTTGACGATATGTTCTGTATGATTATGCTTGCTGATATTTCTAAAATGACCATCGGTTTTGCTGAATTCAAGACCGAAATGGACGAACTTGGAAAATCTCAGGCACTAAAGATTCACGTTATGCACGAAGACATTTTCAATTCTATGCATAGAATTTAATCGGTGATATAAAATGATTAATACAAAAGAAATACTTGAAACAATAAAAATGATTCAGGATGAAAATCTTGATATCAGAACGGTAACCCTCGGTATTTCCCTGCTCGACTGTATGGACAGTGATATTGATGAGGCGTGTCGCAAGGTTTATGAAAAAATTGTACGCACCGCTAAAAACCTTGTCCCCGTATGCGAGCAGATTGAAACCGAACTCGGTATCCCGATTATCAATAAAAGAATTTCGGTAACACCTATCGGAATCGTTGCTTCTCCCTGTAAGGAGCAGAATCCCGTTAAATTTGCTCTTACCCTTGAAAAAGCCGCTCAGACTGTCGGTGTCAACTTTATCGGCGGATATTCCGCACTTGTTGAAAAAGGCTTTGCAGGAGCTGACAGAGCGCTTATTGAGAGCATTCCCGAAGCATTGGCAAAGACCGACCACGTCTGCGCTTCGGTAAATATCGGTTCGACCAAAACGGGAATTAACCTTGATGCCGTTGCTATTATGGGCAGAATGGTCAAAAAGGCTTCAGAGCTTACCAAAGACCGCGACTGTATCGGTGCTGCAAAACTCGTTGTTTTCTGTAACGCTCCCGAAGACAATCCCTTTATGGCAGGCGCTTTCCATGGTGTCGGTCAGCCTGACGTTGTAATAAATGTCGGTGTTTCAGGCCCCGGTGTTGTAAGAGCCGCTCTTGCAAAATCCAAGGACCTCGATATTTCGGGTGTTGCCGAACTCATAAAGAAAACCGCATTTAAAATTACAAGAATGGGTCAGCTTGTGGCTCAGGAAGCATCGAACAGACTTGGCTATCCTTTCGGTATCGTTGACTTGTCTCTTGCTCCTACCCCTGCTGTCGGAGATTCGGTTGCTTATATCTTGGAAGAAATCGGACTTGAGTGTTGCGGTGCCTGTGGCACTACTGCCGCACTTGCAATGCTATACGACGCGGTTAAAAAAGGTGGCGTTATGGCATCATCCAGAGTCGGCGGACTCTCGGGCGCATTCATCCCCGTAACCGAAGACGCAGGTATGATTCACGCAGCTACCATCGGAGCTCTGACCATCGAAAAGCTTGAGGCTATGACGGCTGTATGCTCTGTTGGACTCGATATGATAAACATCCCCGGAGACACAGCTCCCGAAGTTATCTCGGCAATTATTGCCGACGAAGCCGCAATCGGTATGGTAAACGGAAAGACAACCGCTGTCAGAGTTATTCCCGCAATCGGCAAAAAGGTCGGAGATGAACTTTCATTCGGAGGACTTTTAGGAAACGGACCCGTTATGAAGGTCAGCGAATATTCCCCTGCTAAATTCATAAACCGCGGCGGTCAGATTCCCGCGCCCTTACACAGTCTTAAAAACTAATAAAGATAACAAAAAACAGAGTTCGACTGAACTCTGTTTTCTTTTTGCATTTAACTGAACTGTTCCATATTGGAATTGTAAATCATTGTGCGGACTACACTCATAAAGGGTAGCTTTTCTCCGCTCTGCTTTTCAAAGGCTTCAAGGAGCAATTTCGGGTTGAGATTGTTAGCAGAGCCTGAGGCTAACACGAGAGTGATTTTATCCGACTCAATTTCAAAGCTTTTGATACTCGGAGCTAAATCAATCGTGTTCCACTTGCCCTTTTTATTCTTCTTTTCGGTCAGAATCTCAGGGAAAGACAAGAATTCATTGAGTTTTGTTCTTATCTCATCGCTGAGCGAATCAAAAGAAATTTCATATTTTGCAAAAGCAATCTCTCCTGCCTTCATCCACGGCTCACCGATTCCGATAAGTTCAATTCCATCAGGCATAACCGTTTTCAGCATTTTAAGAGTCTCATTCAGCGGAAAGTTATCGTCATCAAGACGCATATCTAAAATGTCGTATGTCGATTCAAACCCGAGAGAAAGAGGCAACGCAAAGGTGATATACGGATGAGGGTTAAAGCCCTCGGAATACCATACAGGGATGCCTGAACGGCGAATCATTCTTATCATAAAGCGCTGAAGGTCAAGGTGGGATATAAACTTCATTCTGCCGGTCTTTTTAAAGAAAACTCTAATGTCTTTCAAAGCAAACACCCTCCCCATAACAAGCCGCGCCGCATGCTGCACATTCCTGTCTGCAATTTTTTGTTGTAACAGCCGCGTGCGCCTTTTTATTTTCGTTTACGAAGAATTTCTTCGTAACACCGTAATCAAGATGGTCCCAAGGAAGAATCTCTTCAAAATCTCTCAGGCGGTTGACATAGAATTCATAAGAAACACCGCATTTTTGGAATGCTTCGACCCACTTCTCAGGATTGAAATACTCGTCCCAACCGTCAAAATGAAGTCCCATGTTATATGCAGTTTCAAGCACTTCGCAAAGTCTTCTGTCTCCTCTTGCAAAAGCACCTTCAAGCATGCTTGTATACGAATTATGCCAGCTGAGAGTGATTTTCTTTGAACGGATACATGAAAGAAGATATTTCTGTCTTCTTTCAATCTCTTCAAGAGAAATCTGAGGCTCGAACTCAAAAGGAGTGAAGGGCTTCGGAACAAAGGTCGCGCAGCTGACTGAAACGCTGACCGGTTTACCCTTTTTCTTGTCGGGGTTGGAATAATAAAGGTCGACTATCTTCTGAGCAAGATCTGCAATACCCTTTAAATCCTCGTCAGTCTCGGTCGGAAGTCCCATCATAAAGTAAAGCTTAACTGCCGTATAGCCCGACTCAAAAGCCATTTTACAGGTTGAGAGAATCTCTTCCTCATTAATATTTTTATTTATTACGTCGCGAAGTCTCTGTGTTCCCGCTTCGGGAGCAAATGTCAGGCTTGATTTTCTGACCGACTGCACCTTTTCAAGAAGCTCTTTCGGGAAATTGTCGATACGAAGTGACGGCAAAGAAAGACTAACCTTGCAGTCTTCGCTCCAACCGAGCATTCTGTTAAGTAGTTCTTCAATACCTCTGTAATCGCTCGTCGAAAGAGATGACAAAGACACCTCGTCATATCCCGTAGAATCACATATAGCCTTTGCCTGACGGTCTGCAACCTCGGGCGATTTTTCGCGAACAGGTCTGTAAAGATAACCTGCCTGACAGAAACGGCATCCGCGGATACAACCTCTGAAGATTTCCTCAACAGCTCTGTCGTGGACAATATCGATAAATGGTACAACAAATTTATCGGGATAATGAACCGTATCGAGATTTTTAATAATTCTCTTTTTAACAGTTTTTGGAGCGCCGTCAAGGGTTTCTACCGACTTAATCGTACCGTCTTCGTTATATGTAAACTCGTAAAGTGACGGAACATAAACGCCCTCAATATCAGCGGCTTTTCTTAAAAACTCGGCTTTTGAAAGCCCCTCTTTTTTGCACTCTTTATAAAGGTCGATAACCTCAAGGTCGACCTCTTCACCCTCACCAAGGAAGAATATATCGATAAAATCAGCTAACGGTTCGGGGTTAGAAGCACAAGGTCCGCCCGCAACGACCACAGGGTAATCCCAACTCATTCTGTCACGAGTTTTAAGCGGAATTCTGCCAAGGTCAAGCATATAAAGTACATTCGTATAAGAAAGCTCATACTGAAGAGTAAAACCGACAAAATCGAACTCTCCGATAGGGTCGCGGCTCTCAAGCGCAAAAAGCGGAATATCGTTTTCACGCATCACCTTTTCAAAATCGGTCCACGGTGCAAAGCAGCGCTCACACCATATATCATCCCGAGAGTTAAACTCGGAATAAAGTATTTTCATACCAAGGTGCGACATTCCGATTTCATAAGTATCGGGGAAACAAAAAGCAAAACGGACATCGACCGAATTCTTGTCCTTCATAACAGAATTCAGTTCTCCACCCGAATATCTTCCCGGTTTTTGCACCGACAGTAATAATTCTTCAAACTGTTTGTCCTTCATTTTTTCACCAGTCCATAGTATTTTATATCATAATACATTAATTATCTTTTTCTTTCAACAACTTTTTTCAAAATTACACCCGAAAACAGATAAAGTGAAAAGATTAAAAGAGAATAATTAGCGATACCGTTAAAAAGCAGATATAGAAATAAAATTATCAGTAAAACTACAGCAATAAGTGTCAAGTATTTTATTACTTTGTCTGCCGTTTCAACTGAGAAAAAATGACAGACCGAGAGCCAGAGTATGCTTCCACCGTCAAGTCGGTCAAAAGGTAGGATGTTATAAATAAACAAAAGCAGATTTATAAGAGCGAAATTACCCTTAAAGAGTAAAAAGCATATCAGGTTTGCAAGCGGACCAGAAATAAGTATTAATATATCGGCAAAAAGTAGTTTCGGAGAATTATCAACTATATTTATTCCGCCCGGAATCAGTCGCACCGCACGAGGACGGCATCCCAAAATCGATAGTGTGATAAAATGCGCCGACTCGTGTATTGCGGCAGCAATAAAGAAAAGATATAACTCCCCTGTTTTGTCAAATGCAATCATGACCGACAGCATCGCAGTAAAAATAAAAGAAATTTCAAATTCCGTACCCAAGCACGTGAATTTCAATTTAATCTAAAACAAGTCCGAGAGTAATTTCGGTATTCACATACTCACTATAAATCTCTTTCGCCTCATTAAAAAGCGGTGTATTAAAATATCTGAATATACTGAATGCCAAAAACGCCGCAACAACAAAAGCGAGCTCATAAATCAGAAATTTTATAAAAACTTCAAAGAAAGAACCCTTTTCCATAAAAACACCTCTAATTTAAGATATTGTAAATTAGAGAGATTTATGATAAAGTATATGTAATAACGTTTAAGGAGTCATTATGCCTTTTTTACCACTGACCCGAAAAGAAATGGAAACTGTCGGCATCAGTCAGCCCGACATAATAATCGTTACAGGTGACGCTTATGTTGACCACCCGAGCTTTGGTACCGCGATAATTTCCCGCGTACTTGAGGCTGCGGGTTATTCGGTCTGCATAATTTCACAGCCAAAGAGTAATGCTGACTATATGGAATTCGGAAGACCCCGACTTGCGTTTTTTGTCAATTCCGGAAATATCGATTCAATGGTCGCGCATTATACAGCCGCGAAGAAAAAACGCAGTGATGATGCATATACGGCAGGTGGAAAAGCCGGTGCCAGACCTGACCGCGCAGTTATCGTTTATTCGAAGAAAATAAGAGAACTGTTCGGAGATATCCCGATTGCCATTGGCGGTCTTGAAGCATCTCTTCGCCGTTTTGCCCATTATGATTATTGGGATGACAAAGTCCGTCCGTCAATTCTTATCGACTCTGATGCCGACCTTTTAATGTTTGGAATGGGAGAAAAGCACGCGGTAGAGATTGCTGACCGACTAAATCAAGGAGAAAGCGTCTCAACAATGACCGATATTCTCGGCACATGCTACAAGGCTCTGTCCAAAGATTATGAATGGAAGCCTGCTGCTGAATGTCCGTCATTTGAGATTGTTCGTGAACCGAGCGAAAGCGGTAAAAAGCAGTATGCCGTTGCTACCAAAATCCAACAAAGAGAACAAGATGCGGTACGCGGCAAAGCGATTATTCAAAAACACGGAAAATATATCGTTGTGCAAAATCCGCCGATGCCGCCACTCTCAACCGAGGAACTTGACAAAATTTACACTCTTCCCTTTATGCGAAACTACCACCCCTCTTATGAAAAATTAGGCGGTGTTCCGGGAATCGAAGAGGTTAAATTTTCTTTGACCCATAATCGCGGTTGCTTCGGCGCTTGCAATTTCTGTTCAATCGCCTATCATCAAGGCAGACAAATTGCCGTCCGAAGTCATGAATCGGTAATAAACGAAGCAAAACTTTTAACAGAGATGGAAGATTTTAAGGGTTATATCCACGATGTTGGCGGACCAACTGCGAACTTCCGCGCTCCATCCTGTGAAAAACAGTTGAAACTCGGTCTTTGCCCCGACAGAAAGTGCCTTGCTCCGAAAATTTGTCCTAATATAGAGGTTGATCATTCGGATTATCTTGAACTGCTCCGCGAAATCCGTAAAATACCAAAAATCAAAAAGGTATTTATTCGTTCCGGAATCCGCTTTGATTATCTCATTGCTGACGAAGATGAAAGCTTCTTTAAAGAGCTCGTCCGACACCACGTCAGCGGACAGTTAAAGGTTGCTCCTGAGCATTGTTCGGCGGCAGTTCTTTCAGCTATGGGCAAGCCCGAAATTGATACCTATCTAAAATTTAAAAAGCGTTTCTATGAGCTTACAAAAAGCGAAGGAAAAGAGCAATTCCTGGTTCCTTATCTTATGTCATCCCATCCGGGAAGCACGATGAAGGATGCTATCGAACTTTCGGTATTCTTAAAGCGTGAAGGAATGAGACCTGAACAGGTTCAGGACTTCTACCCTACTCCCGGTACCGTCTCTACCTGTATGTATTATACAGGACTCGACCCAATATCCATGAAGCCGATTTATGTCGCAAGAACTCCCGAAGAAAAAGCCGAACAACGCGCTCTTCTTCAGTATTTCAAGCCAGAAAACCGTGAAATTGTTCTCCGAGCACTTAAAAAATACGGAAGATATGACCTTATCGGCACGGGCAAAGACTGTCTCATTCAGGATAATCGTCCGAACACACAGGGCAACAAAAAGCCCACCGCAAAAAAGAAAACAATCAGAAACATACAGAAGAAAAAGAAAAAATAATTTCGGTATGACAAAAGACACGATTATTCAAATCGTACTATCAGTTGCAAATCAGCTGATTCCACAAAAAATAAATGGTAAATAACATTTGTCCCGTACGACATATGAATTTCTCTCGCAACTACAGATAGCTAAATGGCCACGAGAAGCGGTTTACATATAACATTAGACTCGGTGTGTAAACTAGCTAAAAACGTCCCAGAACACAAAAAAGGCGGAATTTCTTCCGCCTTTTAATATTTATACCGCAAAGACCCTGTGAAGTGTATAAAAAAACCATAATTTTAGGAGAATTTGTGTTAAAATCTAGATTTGTTCAGGGCATTGCGGAAAGCAATATTAAATTATATTATATATGTTCAGAAAAACTTTTCTATAATCAAGTCCGTTATAAAAATTCATCATTAGATTTGTAGTGACAGGAATATCGGAAGTCACCTTCTTAATTGCGGAAATTTCCTTTTCTAAAAAATCCGAAGTTTGCTCAGTGACAAAACGTTTCCACTCAAGTTTAAGAGCGTGAACCGAATTCTCCCCGAGATTAGAAGGTGGATCGATCTGCTCCCAAGCGGTGTATATATGAGACCAGAAAGAATTCCACCACTCGTGATTAAGATTATCGAGTGTTTTGTATTTGTCCTGAAGCCACCATGTAACATATAAGGATATTTATCAATTATGATTTTTTCATGAGATTTGCCTATTTAAAAATTTTCTTCATAACATCCAATATTGCTCTTGCCATAGAGAAAAATCCAAGGTCAGTCGGATGACAACCATCTACCGTGCCCTCGTCACCTGCCAATTCCATAAGTTTTGGACCTTCAATGAAATAAACATTATTATCGCCACTGTTTTTTGCATTTTCAAAGGTTTTTCTAACGATTTCAAGACGCTGTTTTTCTTCATTGTTCAAATAAAACTTTGGCCTTGACATCATGAGAATAGGCATAGTCGGATGAGCCTCTCTGATTGCTTTGAACATTTTTTCATGGGTTGCTTCGAGATGCGCAACAGTGGGAGCATTGTGGTCATAATCGTATACGAAAGCCGACATATCGAGTCCCTTAATATAATCAATCATTGTATCTTCCGCCTTAGCACTACCAGAAAAACCAAGATTAATATAGTCAAAACCAAGCCAACGAGATAAAAATCCTTGATAACTGTTTCCTGCTCTGTTAGCACATCCACCTTGGGTAATGGAAGAACCATAAAATACCACCGGTTTTACCGTTTTATACGGATCGGGCGGCAGAATTACCGAGCCTTCTTCAAAGCCAATTTGAAGCGAGGAAACATCGTTATATAGAGGCATATTGATTGTAATATTACGAAGTTCAGAATTATCTCTCGTGACAGTATTTTCAAAACTTTCAAAAACACCGGTATAAGAGATAAATGTACCCGAATAACGTTCTTTACCATCAACCGTCTCGTACATATCAAGAGCTGACCTGCCCGTAGGCGCAAAATGAGGTCTTAAAACAACCCTTGGAACTTTTACGGTTATTGAAATTTTCTTGCTGTTGGTTTTAAAGCGCACCCGACCGCCTGCCGTATTGGTATGCAGGTCATACACACCCTGTGAAACACTTCTTGCAACCTCTTCGGGCATTCTTCTGTAAAGCTCATTTTCATAAGATACGCCATAAATTTTTAGCGGTTCGGTTTTAGCATCAAAAAATACCATGCCATCTTTAACCATATTATCAGTCAAAAAATTCGGGTCAACCTCTATATGTTTTGACATTTTTAACACTCCTCAATAGCGGCTCTTCTTGACATAACCTGACGCAAAATCTCACAATCAAATTTAGGCTTTCTGTCGTATGTATAAAGACCATTTTGTTCCTGCTCAACGTCGGTAAGCTGGGTGTAGCAAAGTGCAAACATCTCAGTATTATCAATAAGCGCATCTGTAAGGCCTTTAAAACGATCGTAAAACTCTTCAATAGTAGCAGGTCCGTTTCCGTAACCCCAACCGCCATCCTCAGAGCTCCATTTAATACCGCCGTATTCACTGACGAATGCAGGCTCGCCTTTATAGGTCTGTCTTCTCCAGCATTCATCATAAAGAGTGCCTTCGGTCATAAGTTTATCGAAATTCTCTTTGAAAACTGCAGGGTCTTGCTCATAGGTATGGACGCAGAAAATATCGGTTTTAACGTGATACCATCCACTTGAATCAATACAAGGTCTGGTTGTGTCCATTGCCTTTGTAACATTATAAATCATTTCGATACTTGGATCGTACTGCTGTCTGCCGTTTTTATTATGAGTTTCATTATGAGGACACCATCCAACAATTGCAGGGTGGTTAAAGTCGCGTTTAACCTCTTCCATCCATTCGGGAAGCATAGAATAAACGTTTAACGGGTCAGTATGGTCAAGACCCCAGTCAGGATACTCGCCCCATACAATATAGCCCATTTTATCGGCATGGTATAAAAATCTCTCTTCAAAAATCTTCTCATGAAGACGAGCGCCGTTAAATCCGCATGCAAGAGAAAGATTTATATCTCCAATAAGGTCGTTGTCTGTAGGAGCTGTATAAATACCGTCAGGATAAAATCCCTGATCAAGCACGAGACGCTGGAAAACGGATTTACCATTTATCAAAAATTTATGTCCGTCAAGGCGCACCTCTCTAAGACCGAAATAACTCTTAACCTTA
>JAZONJ010000045.1:0-3527 GCA_045654425.1 Acutalibacteraceae bacterium | reverse complement strand
CAATATATGTAACACCGCTCTTCTTCGCTCTCTCAATGTTATCATCAAATGGGAAGAAAGCGTCAGAACCGAGAGCTACACCTGTAATTGTATCAAGATAAGCTCTCTGCTCTTCTAATGTAAAGCGTTCGGGCTGAACTGTAAAGTATTTCTGCCAGTTACCATCTGCACAAACATCTTCTTCATTCTGATTAATATATCCGTCAATTACATTGTCGCGGTCAGGTCTGCCGAGAGTGTCCTTGAAAGGAAGATTAAGAACTTTATCGTGCTGACGAAGCTGCCAAGTGTCTGCTTTACCACCTGCAAGACGGGTACAGTGAACACGTGACTGCTGACCTGCTCCAACACCGATAGCCTGTCCATCAACTGCATAGCAAACTGAATTGGACTGAGTATATTTAAGTGTGATAAGAGCAATTATAAGGTCGCGAACCGCACTTTCGGGCATATCCTTGTTCTCGGTTACTATATTTGTGAGAAGTTCACGGTTAATTTTAAACTCGTTTCTTCCCTGCTCAAATGTAATTCCGTAAACCTGCTTATGTTCAATTTCTGCAGGAACATAGTTGGGCTCTATTTTAACAATATTCTAGCTGCCTTTTCTCTTGGATTTCAAAATTTCAAGAGCTTCGGGTTCATAACCGGGAGCAATAACACCGTCGGAAACCTCACGCTGAATGAGCTTTGCGGTGGTAACATCGCAAACATCGGAAAGAGCTACCCAGTCACCAAACGAACACATACGGTCAGTACCGCGGGCTCTTGCATATGCGCATGCAAGAGGAGAATCGTCAAGACCCTCTATATCGTCTACAAAGCAAGCTTTCTTAAGTTTTTCGGGGAGTTTTGTGCCGATAGCAGCAGAAGTCGGGCTAACGTGCTTGAAAGAAGTTACCGCAGGCATTCCAAGTGCTTCTTTAAGTTCCTTTACGAGCTGCCAAGAGTTAAAAGCATCAAGGAAATTGATAAATCCGGGTCTGCCGTTTAAAATCTCAATCGGAAGCTCACTTCCGTCATGCATAAAGATTTTTGCCGGCTTCTGATTGGGGTTACAACCATATTTAAGTTCAAATTCTGTCATTTTAATTCTCCCCTATTATTTATTCTTATTAACAACGCGGGTTTCGGTCTCTCCCGACTCAATATCAATATAACGTACAAAAAGCGAAACTTTATTGTCTTCGTTTAAATTCTCCCAGATGAGCGAAGTAAGTTCATCGATCGGAACATCGGGAAGTTCTAATGTTTTAGGCTCACCCTCAAAAGAAGGAAGCGGATTTCCGTCAGAATTATATGTATGGATGAACTTTGCAAAACCTGCCTTAGGATTTGAGTAAGCATATGTAAATCTTTCGCAAGAAGAATCATCACCTTCTGCGCTTTTGAGAATAGACATAGCAAAATTCATACCGTCTGCATCACGACGAATGATACCGGAGATACGAGGAGTAAAGTTCGGACAATCATCTTCGAACTCGCGGGTACGAAGAGCCTGTTCAAAGGTCATCTGCTTGTCCATAAGGTCATAAATTGTGTCGGTCTGGTCGCCATTAGTAACAATTGTCTTATTACCAAGCACACGAACAGGATAATAAATTATAAGATGAGGATCGGTCATTTTGGACTTATCAAAAGCCTTGGTTCTCATAGCTTCGCCTTCAAGAACAAAGACGCGGTTACGGCTGTTTTCGCTTCTTCCCATTATGAAATATGCTGTAACGGCCTTTTTAGAGTCGGCACTCTTGCCTATTATAATTCCTCTGCCGTGGTAGCTGAGAGAATTCAGTTCATTTGCAATAGTTCTGATTTCCATTTATTTTTCCTCACCTTTTTTCAAAATTTTGGCTGACAGAAGTTCTGTAGCTTCGGGCAGAATCTTCCATTCTGCCTCTTCCATAACTCTTTTTTGTAAAATTTCGGGGGTGTCGCCATCTTTAATCTCTACAGCTTTTTGCAGAATGATTTTACCGCCGTCAGGAATTTCATTTACAAAGTGAACGGTAGCACCGGTTACTTTGACTCCATAACTGAGTGCTGCTTCGTGGACATGAAGTCCGTAAAAGCCCTCACCACAGAATGACGGGATAAGTGACGGATGGACGTTTATTATGCGGTTTTCAAAATGCTTTGTAAAGTTGGCTGAGAGAATACACATAAAGCCTGCGAGGATAATAAGGTCTATTCCCTCACTGTCAAGTTTTTCGATAAGCTGGGTTTCGAAATTGGGGTTCCCCTTTTTCTCGATAACAGCAGTGTCTATTCCTGCATTTTTAGCTCTCGTCAAAGCGTAAGCATCCAACTTGTTTGAAATGACTAGTTTAATCTCTCCGCTTTTTATAATTCCGCTCTTTTCGGCATCAATAAGAGCCTGTAGATTTGTACCGCCGCCTGAAACAAGAACGGCTATTCGGGTCTTTGACATAAACTACACCACCGAATGTAAAAATTATTCTAATATTACGCCCTCGTCGGACTTAACGATTTCACCGAGGATATATGCGGTTTCGCCGTTAGCATTAAGGATTTCTACGGCCTTTTCGGCATCCTCTGCCTTAACTACAACGCTCATACCAACGCCCATATTAAAGGTGTTATACATATCACGCTCAGGGATATTTCCTACCTTTGCGATAAGTTCAAAAATCGGGAGAACACGTACATCGCTCTTCTTGATTTTTGCAGAATATCCTTCGGGAAGACTTCTCGGAATATTCTCATAGAATCCGCCGCCTGTAATGTGAGATACAGCTTTAACCTCTACCTCTTTCATTAAAGCAAGCATAGATTTAACGTAAATTTTTGTAGGTGTAAGAAGGGTCTCACCAAGGGTCTTACCACCAAGTTCCTCTGTGTAGGCGTTAAGGTCTGCCGATTCAATATCGAAAACCTTACGAACTAGTGAGAAACCGTTAGAATGAACACCTGTGGATGCAAGAGCAATTATAACGTCGCCCTCTGAAACCTTGTTGTTATCAAGAATCTTGCTCTTATCAACAATACCGGTGCAATAACCTGCAAGGTCGTAATCGTCCTCGGGCATAAGACCGGGATGCTCAGCAGTTTCACCGCCGATAAGTGCGCAACCTGCCTGAACACAACCCTCTGCAACACCACCAACGATAGCAGCAATTCTTTCGGGATAGTTCTTTCCGCAAGCGATATAGTCAAGGAAGAAAAGGGGCTTTGCGCCACAGCAAATAATATCGTTAACACACATAGCAACGGCATCAATACCGATAGTATCGTGTTTATCGAGAAGTTGTGCAAGTTTAACCTTGGTACCGCAGCCATCAGTTCCTGCAACAAGTACAGGCTCGCTGATACCCTCAAGGTTAAGACCGAAGCAACCGCCAAAGCCGCCGACATCATCAAGGCAGCCTTCATTTTTAGTGCGTGCAATGTGCTTTTTCATAAGTTCTACAGATTTGTAGCCTGCAGTAATATCAACGCCTGCAGCAGCGTAGCTATCAGATTTAGATTTGTTATGCATAGTTCATTTATCCTTTCAGCGTAATTAACTGTGT
>JAZONJ010000044.1:0-5799 GCA_045654425.1 Acutalibacteraceae bacterium | reverse complement strand
CGGGTAAACTCCTGTCGTATGGTCGACAAAATAGGTGTCAAATCCCGATGCCTTAATCTGTTCGGGGGTAAGCTCGCGTGTAAGCTGCTGAACCATAGCCGAAACCATTTCCATGTGAGCAAGCTCTTCGGTACCGATGTCGGTAAGAATAGCTTTAAGCTCGGGGTAGGGCATTGAATATCTCTGCGAGAGGTAACGCATCGAAGCGCCGAGTTCTCCGTCAGGACCGCCGAACTGGGTAATCAGTATTTTCGCAGCCTTTGGGTCGGGGTTCTTGATTTTAATAGGGTACTGTAATTTTTTCTCATATTTCCACATAAATTACATCTCCTCCTGACATTTATATTCCCACGGCCACGGGTCATTTACCCAAGACCAAGAGTCACCCTTTACCTTGTTCCAGTTCGGAATATAGGGGCCGAACTTCTGCTCATAAGCCATAACGGCGGCTTTGCGTTGGGCCTGTAATTCTTGTCTTTTGCGAAGAGCCTGTTTGTCCCACGGATGAGTATCAAGATAAAGTCCGAGGTCAAGAATTGCAAAATCGTAAGCGTGAATTCTTTTGAGATATGCAGCTTTACTGTTCATCATCTTACTTCACATCCTGTGAAAGGTTTAACGAGCTCGGGGAAGACCGTGCCGCAGTGAAAACCTTCCTCTGTGTCAAAAATGGTGTCATAAAACTGGAGCGGAACATACGCCATAGCAGGAACCATATTGGCGGGAAGCGCTGTAGGACGTTCAGAGCAGTGCTCGCGTTCGGTTTCATTAACACCGAAAACAAATCTATCCAAAACGAATAACTCCTTTATATTTTGTTTCGTGGACATACCACAATATATTATATGAAAGCCTGTAAATGAAAGTTAATGTCATATTTAAAAAAGCTGTCACATATATTTTCATTGAAACGAAACTGAAAAGAGGACGGCGTATGGCAAGCAACAGCATATATAAAGATATTGAAGCCAGAACAGGCGGAGACATTTACATTGGTATAGTTGGACCGGTAAGAACAGGCAAATCGACCTTTATAAAAAGATTTATGGATACCCTTGTTTTACCGAGAATCAAGGAAGATTTTGTCAGAGAGCGTGCAACCGATGAGCTTCCGCAATCCTCATCGGGCAGAACGATTATGACAACCGAGCCGAAATTCATACCCGAAAATGCAGTAAGTATTAACATTGACGAAGCGGCAGATATGAAGGTAAGACTTATCGACTGTGTCGGATATATCGTTCCGTCATCCCTCGGATATATTGAAAACGATAATCCGAGAATGGTCGATACACCGTGGTTCCCCGAGCCCGTACCCTTTAATATGGCGGCTGAAATCGGAACCAAAAAGGTTATAACAGAACATTCAACGATAGGTCTTGTTGTAACAACCGACGGCTCAATTAGCGAGATACCGCGCGAAGAATACAAGGAAGCCGAAATGCGCGTTATCGAGGAGCTTCGGGCAATTAACAAGCCCTTTGTTGTACTGCTGAATTCGGTAGAGCCCGAAAGCGACAGAGTAAGGAAAATGGCGGCTGAGCTCACCGTCGAATATGGAGTTTCGGTAATTCCGATAAACTGTCTTGAACTTAGTGAAGCCGATATTAATAAAATTCTCGCGAATATTCTTTATGAATTCCCCGTGGGCAAGATTAGAATCGACCTTCCGCTCTGGCTCGGTGCCCTTGACGGCGACCATCCGATTAATAAAGACATAACCGAAGCTGTCAGAACTAAGATGTGCGAAATCAAGAAGATAAGTGATATAAAATGTCTTTGCGATGCACTCAAAGAGCAGGAGTGCGTAAAGGCTGCCGAAACAAATTCGGTCGACCTCGGAAGAGGAGAAGCGGCAATTACAGTTGACATCTGCCGAGACCTTTTCTATAAAACGGTGTCAGAGACAGCAAAGCTTGATATAAACAACGACCGAGAGCTGATGGATTTCCTAGCTGAAATGAAGACGGTCAAGACAAGATACGAAAAAATCAAGAACGCTCTTGATGAGGTTGAGGCAACGGGTTACGGAATCGTTATGCCCGATATTGAGGAGCTTTCACTCGAAGAGCCCGAAATTATGAAACAGCAGGGAAGATATGGGGTCAGACTCCGCGCTTCTGCACCGAGCATCCATATGATGAAGGCGAATATCACAACCGAAGTCAGTCCCATCGTCGGCACCGAAAAGCAGAGCGAGGACCTTATTATGTATCTGCTGAGCGAATTTGATGATGACCCTGTAAAAATCTGGGAATCTAACATCTTTGGAAAGAGCCTTCACGAGCTTGTGAATGAGGGACTGCATACGAAACTGTCGCGAATGCCGTCCGACGCCAGAATGAGAATTCAGGAAACGATTGAAAGAGTAATAAATGAAGGCTGTAACGGACTGGTTTGCATTATTATATAGTCGCCTTGATAATCAGCGCAGAACAAAAGGCACTAGGCAAGAGTATGTGTCTGCGACCCTATTTATATAACGTCGGCTTTGCCGACACCATAATTTTGCATTTTGCATTTTGCGCTTTGCATTAAAAAAGCACCTGTTTAACAGGTGCTTTTTTTGTTGCAATTATGCTTTTAATATGGTAATATGTTCTTGCGACATCAACTGAATTATTAAATCTCACTTGGGGAAATTACCTTAGTAAAAGGTGTTTTCCTCTATTTCCAGGTGGGAATCGGTTGGTGTCGCAACTATACCGAGGATAAACACTTTTTCGGCGCATCCTTCGGGGTGCGCTTTTTAGTTAGGGAGTATATGAAAACTGTAAAACGCGTTGTGGTTGCAGGGTGTAGAGATTATACTGATTATGAGAATGCAAAAAAATATATTGATTTTTGCATATCAAATATCAAAAAGGAAAATGAAATAATTATTGTTTCGGGTGGAGCAAAGGGCGCTGATATGTTAGGAGAACGTTACGCTCGCGAAAACGGATTAAAAATTGAAAGATATCTTGCGGATTGGGAAACTTATGGAAAGAGCGCAGGTCCAAGAAGGAACATGCAAATGGCAAAAGTTTGTGATTATGTTATCTGCTTTTGGGATGGGAAAAGCAAAGGAACAAAGTCTATGTTAATGTCAGCAAAGACTTTCAATAAGCCTGTTTTAATTAAATATATAAAGTGATACGGTCGCTGATATATTTAAGATACGAGAACCATTTACACTCCATTATCATTAATTTGTAGTTGTATAATAATTATATTTGTTGCCGAAGGTAACACCATAATTTTGCATTTTGCGCTTTGCGCTTTGCATTAAAAAAGCACCCATCAGGGTGCTTTTTTGTATTCTTCGTTTGTTAATGCTTCAAAGGATGTTTTGACGGCTTCCTCCGACATATCACATTCTAGCACGAAAACGGGAACATTCTTTAAAACTCGGTCAAAAAGCTCGAGTGTTTTCGCGAATGCTGTCGGATTTTTCGGTCGGTAAATCTGCTTTATGAGGTAGGGAAGAGCGTCACCGCCCGAAATCTTCCTGATTCGGTTCTCGGCCCCTCTTTTAATAATGCAGATTGCTGAAAGAGGTGCAGAACGGTTTTTGTTCCAACCCTCTTTTCCGCACCAAGGCGAGCTGTGTACCGAAACCGAATCGGTGTCTGCCTTTAAAATCGGCTTGTCTCCGTTTACGATGTCGACATCTTCGCCGAGATAGCGTCTCCAAAGCTTGATGTGGGTCGATTTTCCTGTTCCACTCGGAGCGGTAAAGATAAAACCTTTATCTTTATATGTTATCGCAGCTCCGTGAAAAACGGCTCGGTCAAAGCTTGGCAAAAGCTCGGCTATTTCGCGGTAAATACAAACCGACTCAGCATAGTCGCGAGTGGTCTCTTCTTCGCTCTGTTCGAGCTCGAGGTCAATCTTTTCCTCGTTTACAAAAACCGAAGCCACAGTTTCTTTCGAATCGGTTATGTAGTTTTTACAGTAATTTTTAACCGATTCATATCGGCTTTCGACTTCGAAACAAAGTCCTGATAGCAGAAGGTTAAAACTTATCATTTATAACTCCAAAAAGTTTATTTCAATAAAATTATATTTGAAATTTTATTGTCTGTCAACTGTTACAGAAACAAAAAGTCGGTGTCCCAAGCGGGAACAGAGGGAAGATGCCTCATATAAATTTTGTAATCGGGGCGGTACTCGATAACTTTTAGAGGGATGGTAAAATAATCCTCACTCTTGTGATAAGCCGCGATTCTCATTTTCGGTTTATCTCTTTGAATTGTTTTTTCAGCACCCGAAAGGGCTGAAAGCTCAGCTCCCTCAACATCGAATTTAATATAATCGAAAGAGGAGCTTTCCGTGAGAGAATCGACCGAAACCGAGGGGATTGGAGAGCCCTCTCCGATTCCTGAACCGCGAGAAGCCTTCTTGTTAAAAAGAACCGTACCGACCGAGTCGGAAACCGCGGCGTTTATGCAGTTTATTTTCTCGTTTTCGGCACCGACAACAAGTTTTTTAAAGCTTTTCGGGTCGGGTTCGACCGCTGTAATATGTGAAAAATCGGGCGCCTTTGCAATAAATTCTCGGACTGTATCTCCGTTATATGCGCCGAGGTCTAAAAAGGATGAGCCATTATTAAGCGACAGGAGGTCGAAAGGCTCGTCACAGTCGACTTCGCATCTGAAAAGTCTTTCAATATCTCCGTCAAGCTTGAAAAGTAAAGTCTCGCGGAATGTTTCCTTTGACTTTTCGTCAGCAAGCAGGGAATAAACCTTTTCTATCTCTTCTCTGTGACGTCTTGCAAAATCCAAATTAAAAATCTCACTCGGTCTGCAAACGGGAACCTCGGGAGCAAGAAGAGTATGCCGACTCATTATTTTTTTAATATTATCGAGAACCTCGGGTCGTGAAGAGCCAAAAGAAAAAAGCGCAACAAAATCTCCGAATTTTTCTTCAGCTTCGGCGAGTGACATTACCCTGAAACCCTGATAGTAGCGTTCTCTGACAAAGCCATCGGATGCAAAAACACCCGAAACCGAAATGCCGAGTCTATGAAGCTCGGCTAAAATTTTATCTGCGCCGTTTCCTGTTCCGTAAAGAAGAATCGGGCGGTTTTCATTTTTAAGTCTTTCCCAGATATCTATCATTTTTTACTCCTTAAAAAATGAAATGCAAAGTTCAAAGCACACATTAATTATGCATTATGCGCTTTTTTAGCCGTTGCCATAACAACAACGCCTACAATCATAAGTCCAATCCAAATAAGAATAAGTCCGCTCCAACCGATAGAGTCAACCGCGCTTCCGAATACTTTAGAGGAAGCCGAAGCCGCCATATAGCTTACAAAGTCGATAAAACCTGTCGCACCCGAGACCATTCCTGTATCACGAAGAGAGGGACAGTATCTGCTCCAGAGCATTGTTGCGGCACAGTTTGAACTCATAACACCGAGCACAATCAGTCCGATATTTATAATCGGATGGCTTATAAAGAAGAGCAGAGTAAAGAAAATGGTTGCCGCGATAAATGAAATGAGCATGGTGAGGTCCATATTTCTTCCGAGACGCTCGTATAAAAACACCGAAATGAAAGCGGTAAGGGATATAATAAAGGTCGTAACGGTGAAAATAAGCGCCGAATCTTCGGTTGAATATCCGAGAAACTCATTATAATAGGTCGGCATCCAGAAAACAACGGTAGTTCGGATAACACCCGTAATAATCGAAATAATTGAAAATCTTATAATGCGGTGTTTGATAAGTATGCGAATACCCTCGGTCTTGTCCTCACTCTTCGGGCGGTCATACTGGTTATATTCGATGAATCCCTTTCTCTCAAAGAGCG
>JAZONJ010000043.1:0-12633 GCA_045654425.1 Acutalibacteraceae bacterium | reverse complement strand
ACAGAGCAGAGATGCTGAAAAGTGATGAGGAATAATGGAAACATTAAAATTAAAAGATGATGAAAAGGGGATAAAAACAGCTGCTCAGCTGCTTAAAAATGGCGGAATAGTTGCGATACCTACTGAAACGGTATACGGTCTTGCAGCGTCGGCTTATGATAATGAAGCGATAAAAAAAGTTTTCGTTGCAAAGGGTAGACCGCAGGATAACCCTCTTATAGTTCATATTGCTGATTTTGATGATACTCGTAATATAGTAAGCGAATTTCCCGAAAAAGCAAAAGAACTAGCCGCTCGTTTTTGGCCGGGACCGCTGACAATGGTGCTTCCAAAATCAGAAAAAATTGCCGAAAGCGTTTCGGGAGGACTCGATACTGTTGCGGTTCGTATGCCTGAAAATGAGATTGCAAGGAAGATAATCCGTGAAAGCGGACTGCCTCTTGCGGCCCCCTCGGCAAATCTTTCGGGAAGTCCGAGTCCTACCAAATGCGAGGATGTCATTTTAGACCTTGATGGCAGAATAGATGCTGTTGTATGCTCGGGACACTGTAATGTAGGCGTTGAATCAACCGTTATCTCTCTTGTGACAAAGCCACCGAGACTGCTTCGTCCGGGAAAGGTTACAGCAGAAGAACTGAGAGAGATTATACCTGACCTTATAATTGATAAAGCGGTGCTTTCGGGACTTGAAAAGAGTGAAAAAGCCGCGTCCCCGGGAATGAAATATAAGCACTATTCTCCCAAAACCGAGGTTTATCTTGTTGAAGCCGAGAGTGATGAGTTTTGTCATTTTGTCAATTCAAAAGAAAATTCTGCGGCAATCTGTTTTGAGGAAGATGCGCCAAAAATCAGCTCTCAAACTTTATCTATCGGCGCTTCTGATAACGAGGAAGAACAGGCAAGATTGATTTTTGACATGCTCCGTGAAAGTGATAAGCTTGGAGTTGGAACAGTTTATGTCCATGCTCCGAAAAAAAGCGGAATAGGGCTTGCTGTTTATAACCGTCTTATCAGAGCGGCAGGTTTTAAGGTTATAAAGCCGAAGTTTATAGTGGGTCTTACGGGTCCTACAGGCTCGGGTAAAACCACCGCCTGCAAAGTTGCCGAAGAGAACGGTTTTTATGTTATAAACTGTGATAAAACAGCAAGAAAGGCAACCGAAAACAAAGATTGTCTTTCAGCTCTGAGTTATGCTTTTGGCGCGGATATACTAAATAAAGACGGCACTCTAAACAGAGCCGCTTTAGCAGAAAAAGCATTTGCCACACCGGAAAAAACAGAACTTCTTAATAAAACAATTTTCCCGTTTATAACAAAACTAATTTATGAAGAAATAAATTCATCAGATAGGGAAAAGATATTACTTGACGCACCAACCCTTTATGAAAGCGGAGTCGATAGTCTTTGTAATGAAGTTGTTGTTGTGACGGCAGATTTAGACTTGCGACTGGACAGAATCATGAATCGTGACGGCATCAGTAAGGAAGCGGCATTACTTCGTATAAATGCAGGCAAGACCGATGATTTTTACAAGGCAAGAACTAAATATATAATTTGTAATAACGGCGATGAACAAAACTTTATGGCCGATTTCCAAAATCTTATTGATTTAATAGGAGGAAAAAATCATGAGTGATAAAAGCCAAGCAGAGCTTTTAAAGGAAAAACTTTTTATCTCTAAGAAAAACGGACTTTGCGATACAGATGACGCAAAGTGGGAAAAGATAAACGAGTTTTGTGAAGGATATAAGAAATTTCTAAGCGACGGAAAGACCGAGCGTGAAGCTGCTGCCGCTGCTATAGCTATTGCCGAAAAAGCAGGCTTTACTGCCTTTGAACAGGGCAAAAAGTATGCTGTAGGAGACAAATACTATGTAAATAACCGTGGCAAGACGGTTGCTTTTGTCGTTGTCGGCAAGAATAGCGTAGATAACGGTGTTCAGATAACCGCTGCTCATATCGATTCTCCGAGACTTGACCTTAAACCCAATCCGCTTTACGAGGATACCGATATGGCTCTTTTCAAGACCCATTATTATGGTGGTATCAAGAAATATCAGTGGACAACAATTCCGCTCTCGCTTCACGGAGTATTTGCTAAAAAGGACGGAAGCGTTGTTTCGGTTAACATTGGCGAAGACGAGTCTGACCCTTGCTTTGTTGTAACCGATCTTTTGCCACATCTCGCTCAGGAGCAGTCAAAGAGAACCCTTGCTGACGGAATTCGTGGTGAAGAACTCAATATTCTTATCGGAAGCCGTCCCTTCAAGGATGATAAAGGTTCCGAGCTTGTAAAACTTAATATTATGTCTATCCTTAACGAGAAGTACGGCGTGACTGAAGAGGATTTTCTATCTGCTGAGCTTGAGATAGTTCCTGCCGTAAAGCCTCGCGATATTGGATTTGACCGTTCTATGATCGGTGCTTACGGTCATGATGATCGCGTTTGCGCGTATCCCGCATTAATGGCTATATGCGAGGTTGAGGCTCCCGAAAAGACCGCAGTTGCAATTCTTGCCGATAAGGAAGAAACAGGCTCTGACGGAAATACAGGTCTTAATTCCGCTTTCCTTAAATATGTTATCCGCGATATTGCTGAGATGCAGGGTGTTGATTATACCGTTGCGCTCAGAAATTCAAAATGCCTTTCTGCCGATGTTAACGCAGGAATGGATCCGACCTTCAAGGATGTTATGGAAGCAAAGAATGCTTCAAAACTGAACTTTGGCGCGGTTATCACAAAGTATACTGGAGCCAGAGGCAAGAGTGGCACATCGGACGCTTCGGCAGAGTATGTTGCAGAGGTTCGTGCAATGCTTGATAAAGCAGGTATTGCTTGGCAGACAGGAGAGCTTGGAAGAGTTGACCTCGGCGGCGGCGGAACGGTTGCGATGTATGTTGCAAACCTTGGCGTTGACGTTGTAGACCTTGGCGTTCCTGTTCTTTCAATGCACGCTCCCTTCGAGGTTGTTGCAAAGTTCGATGTATACGAAACCTACCGTACAATGTACGAGTTCTGCAAGTAATATGGAAGAAATAAAACTTGGTAAATACCGTCATTTCAAGGGCAACGAATATGAAGTAGTTGCCCTTGCCCATAATTCTGAAACTATGGAAGATATGGTTGTGTATAAAGCCCTTTACGGCGAGTGTGAATATTGGGTAAGACCTGCTTCAATGTGGAACGAAACGGTTGAACGTGACGGTAAAATATATAAACGTTTTACATACATAGAAGAATGAAAAACCTTTTAAAAACTGTAATTTTAAAAACCCTGCCGGTAATGACAGGGTATATTGCGCTCGGTATCGGTTTCGGTATACTGTTCGAAAGTAAAGGCTATGGGCTTTTATGGTCACTCGCTATGGCGGTGTTTATTTATGCCGGCTCAATGCAGTATGTGGCAATTAATCTGATTACCGGTGGAGCATCGCTCATTACAACGGCACTCACTACGCTTATGGTAAACGCGCGTCATCTTTTTTATGGAATTTCAATGATTGATAAGTATAAAGATGTCGGTAAAAGAAAACTGTATCTTATATTTGCGCTTACTGATGAGACGTATTCTCTGCTTTGTGGGGAAGATTATCCTGAGGACACCGACCCTAAAGTTTATCAGACTTTGGTTTCTCTTTTTAACCATATTTATTGGGTAACGGGTTGTGCGCTCGGTTCGGTTATCGGATCTGCAATAAGTTTTAATACGGCCGGAATTGACTTTTGTATGACGGCGCTTTTTGTTACAATATTTGTCGAACAGTGGCTTAGCACAAAAGAACATAAACCTGCGCTGATAGGCCTTTTGGCATCCGTATTTTGTCTTATTGTTTTCGGAAAAGATGCCTTTCTCATTCCGTCTATGATACTGATTTCAGCGATGCTTTTAATCTTCCGCAAATACCTTGAAAGAGAGGTAAAAGCAGATGAATAATTTAACAGTGGCATTAACCATAGCAGTAGCGTCGGCAGTAACCATAGTGCTCAGATTTTTACCATTTATAATTTTCAGAGGTAATCGCGAAACTCCAAAGATTATCACATATCTCGGTAAATATTTGCCCTATGCAATTATGGCAATGCTTGTGGTTTACTGTCTTAAATCTGTCAGTATCGTAGTTTATCCGTTTGGAATTGGCGAGCTTATCGCTGTCGCTGCGGTAGTGCTTTTACATATATGGAAACGAAACACCCTACTCAGTATTGCGGGTGGCACACTTCTTTATATGGCACTTATACAATTTGTTTTTTAGAGCATCCGCCTGAGTCTGTCAAGGGCGGATTTTTCTATTCTTGAAACATAAGAACGTGAAATACCAAGAATAGCCGCTACTTGCTTTTGGGTAAGCTCTTCCTCTGTTTCAAGCCCGTATCTGAGTTTTAAAATATCTCTTTCGCGGTCATCAAGAGCAGATTCAAGAAGCACTCTCATTCGTTCAATCTTCATTTTTTTGTCTATATCATCGGATATATTGACATCGTCCGCTACGACATCGATAAGTGTCAGAGCGTTACCGTCCTTGTCGGTGTCGATAGGGTCGCTGAAATGAAGGTCATTAGCGCTCTTCTTTATGGATCTGAAATACATAAGTATTTCGTTTTCAATACATCTTGCGGCATAGGTAGCAAGTCGGCTTCCTTTTTCGGGCTTAAAGGTTGAAATTGCTTTTATGAGACCGATTGTTCCGATAGAAATAAGGTCATCCTGCTCGGAAGAATTGTTGTCAAACTTTTTTATTACATGAGCCACAAGCCTGAGGTTATGTTCGATAAGCTTATTTTTTGCCGCTTTGTCTCCGTTTGCGTTTTTCTCAATAAGCTCGGCTTCTTCTTTTGCCGAGAGAGCAGGTGGAAAAGCATTCGGATTTGTAACGTGGAGAGCCAGATAAAAAAGTGATGATGCAAGACGTAATAATAATTCAAACATAAAAAATCCCCCTCATTTTTAAAATATATGAGAGGGATTAAAATTTTTGCCTGTCCGTATAAATGATGAAAATTTTGGAATAATGTTTATAAAAAACAGGAGTGATTTTTTATGAACCTTAAAGGCAGTAAAACAGAAGCAAATCTCTACGCGGCATTTGCGGGAGAAAGTCAGGCAAGAAACAAGTACACTTATTATGCAGAGCAGGCAAAAAAGGACGGCTATGAACAGATTGCGGCAATTTTCAGAGAGACAGCTGACAACGAAGAACAACACGCAAAAATCTGGCTAAAGCAGATAATGGGTGGAAATATACCCGAAACAAAATTGAATTTGCAAGACGGAATTAACGGTGAGCATTACGAGTGGACCGAAATGTATGACGAATTTGCAAAAACGGCAAGGGAAGAGGGTTTTAACGAGATAGCATTTCTTTTTGAATCGGTTGCAAAGATTGAAAAGGAGCATGAGGAACGATATAAGACTCTTCTAACAAATCTTGAAAACAGTACGGTATTTAAAAAGGATGAAGAGGTTATCTGGATATGCCGTAATTGCGGTCATATTCACGTCGGCAAAGAAGCCCCCGGCGTTTGTCCAACCTGTTCTAAACCTCAGAGTTATTTTGAAATTAAGAAAAGTAATTATTAAAGAAAGAGCCCGAACGAATCGTCATTATACTTTGCGGTTTTACAGTTTAAAATTAAAGCTCGCTAAATTTTTATTTAGCGAGCTTTTTTGTTATTATTTTATCCTAAGTGTTATTTCTCCGCTTGTGAGGGTGGTTTCTGTTTTGTCTGAATGTCTAACCGTAAGTCCTCCGTCATTATCTATGTTAATGGCAACGGCATCGTATCGGACATTATTTTTAATGTAGAAAATATTTTTACCTAAAACGGCGCTGTGAGTTTTATATTCAGTCATAACAGAACTTTTAGATTCTGTGAAAATAACCTTATATAGCTCTTCTAAAAGTGTTTTTTCTATAAGGCTGCAGTCTATAGCTTCATCCGAAAGGTAGGTTGCGACACTTTTAAGCTCTTCGGGGAAATCTTTTGTTGAAAGATTGACACCGATTCCGATAATAACAGCTTTTGGACTGCCGTTTTCTTTGTCGGAAACCATCTCGCAAAGTATTCCTGCGACCTTTTTATTATCCGCTAAAATATCGTTAACCCATTTTATAGTGAGAGCTTTACTTGTGAAATTTTTTAAAGTTCTGTATAAAGCGACCGAAACGGCGGTAGTTAGCGAGATGTTTTTAAAAGTTTCTTTCCATTCTAAAGCAAGGGAAAAATAGAGTCCTGTGTTTTTGGGAGAATAAAAGCTTTTACCCTGTCTTCCTCTGCCTACGGTTTGTTCCTTGGCTATAAAAACGGCGGGTAAAGCGCCGTCGACTTCTACATATTCTCTGGCTCTGAGGTTTGTTGAATCGGTAATATCATACCGAATGATATTTAAATTATCAAACATTACTTAATCTGCCTTTGCTCATCAAGTGTCATAGAGAAACTGTCGAGAAACTCATCCATGAAAATCTCGACCTCTTTCATATTTAAAGACTCAAGAGCCTTTCGGGTGGATTCTTCAGCTGATTTGAATTCCTTATTTCCCATATTACTTTCATCAATGCACTTAATAAGAGCCGAGAGCTTATCGGCTGCTTTGATGAATCGGTTTGTTTCGACGTCAGGAGAGTAGAGGTCGGAAAAAACATCTCTCATATCCTCGGGCAACATTTCTATAAGCTCGTTTTCAGCGATGTTTTCAATTTTTTTATAAGCTTCTTTAATTTCGGGGTTATGATATTTTATTGGAGTGGGAAGGTCACCTGTCAGTATTTCGGAGGTATCGTGGAACAATGCGCAAACGGCAACCGCATTAGCGTCAACATTATTGCCGAGTCTTTTGTTCGATATAACTGCAAGCGCGTGCGCAATAAGACTGACCTCAAGCGAATGCTCGCTGAGATTCTCTTCTCGGGTGTTTCTCATAAGGCCCCAACGTTTAATATATTTCATTCTGGAAAGTATAGCGTAAAAATGGCTTTTCATAAATCGGCCCTCCTATCATTTCATTGACTATTATAACATTAAATGGTATAATATCAAATATATTTTTGATTTGTTGTAGGTGAAGATATGACATTCTCAGCGGCTAAGCAGAAACTGTTTCCGAAACAGAAGGGTATAATACTCAATGTCTTTATAACTGCTGTTGTATGCGCGGCTTGTTTCTTTGTTCCGTATATGCTAAGTGATAGCGGATATTTTCTCTTTTTTGGAGATTTTAATGTTCAGCAGATACCATTTTATCAGCTTGCTCACGATGCAGTAAGAAGCGGTGAAATGGGCTGGAGCTTTACGACCGACCTTGGCGCCAACTTTATTGGTTCCTATTCTTTTTATCTGCTCGGTAGTCCGTTTTTCTGGCTGACGATACCCTTTCCGAACTCGTTTGTGCCATATCTTATGGGACCTCTTTTTATACTCAAGTTCGGTTGTGCCGCTGTTACGGCATATCTTTATATAAGCCGTTTTACAAGAAATCCCGTTTCTGCCGAAATCGGTGCGATGCTATATGCATTCTCGGGATTTTCAATTTATAATATATTCTTTAACCATTTCCACGAACCGTTAATTTTCTTCCCGCTGTTGCTTTTGGCTTTTGAATATCTTGTAACCGAAAACAAACGCGGTTGGTTCGCGCTTATGATTGCTCTTTGCGCTATCGTAAACTATTTCTTCTTTGTCGGAATGCTCGTTTTTGGAATAATCTATATGTTCCTTCGTTTTATTTCAAAAGCCTTGAAACCCGAGGTAAAGGTTATTCGCTGGGTAATACTCGAAGCATTACTTGGCATCGCACTTGCTACATTTATGTTGCTTCCGTCATATTTAGCGATTGCCGATTCAGGAAGAGTCAGCAATATCAGTCTTGGATGGAACTCGATTCTTTACGGAAAAGAAAGCATTTATCTCAATGTAATTGAGGTATTCTTCTTCCCGCCCGACCTTCCTGCGCGTCCTGTAATGTTCCCGAAGGCAGATGTAAAGTGGTCCTCTCTTGGCGCGTGGATGCCGATTTTCAGTATGGTTGGTGTTTTTGCTTGGTGTAAGGCTAAGGAGGGCAATTGGATAAAGAGACTTATTGCAACCTCTTCTGTAATGGCGCTGGTTCCGATACTCAATTCTGCGTTTTATATGTTCAACAGCGCATATTACGCTCGTTGGTTCTTTATGCCGATACTTATTATGTGTCTTGCGACATCAATGGCTATTGAGGACAGCAGCATTGAATGGAAAAAGCCGTATATCAACGTGTTTACTATAACTATGTTGTTTACTTTGGTTATTGGCTTATTCCCGCAAAAGAACGCCAATTCGGAGGATATAAAATACGGACTTTTCACAGAGCCTGAGAATCCGATGTATATAAGACGCTTCATTCTGACTGTCAGCATAGCGATCGTTGGTCTTGTAGTGCTTGGATTCTTGCTTAATATGAAACGTAAAAACTTCGAAAAGTTTTTACAGACCTCAATTATTTGTATTGCGGTTTGCTCGGTGCTCTATGCAAACATCTTTATTGCGGGCGGAAAGAGTCATGCTTATGAGGATGTCGAAATGATAGACAATCTTATTGAAAATGACCTGAAGCTTGAAGAAGACAGAGACGGATACCGAATTGATGTTTATTCAGGTATTGATAATACCGCGATGTTCCTTGGATATTCAAGTATTAATTGTTTCCATTCTATCGTTCCGACTTCTGTTACTGATTTCTGGAAGTATGTCGGAGAGGACAGAGGAGTCGCAAGCCGTCCGAAGACCGATTCTTTCCCGGCGAGAAATCTTCTGTCGGTAAAATACGTGGTTGAGAGAGAGTCTTCATCGGACAATTTCCAAAACAACGATAAGACAACAAAGATGCCGGGCTACAAACTGCTTAAATATCAGAAGGGCTTTAATATCTATGAGAACGAGAACTATATCCCTTACGGTTTCTCATATGATATGTATATAACTGAAGAGAATATGGGTGAATTTTCTGAGGTAGAAAAAGCTAAGATGATGCTAAAAGCCATTATGCTTGATAAAGAACAGGTAGCAAAATACGGACACATGTTCACAAGTTATAATGATTATTATAAAAACGGTACAGTGCGTCCGAACTTTAGCTATGAGGCAATGGTGTCTGATTGTGCTGCTAGAAGAATCACATCTGCGATATCGTTTGAGTGTGGCAAAAACAGCTTTGAGGCAGTAGTAGAAAGGGAGAATGAAACGCTTGTTTTCTTCTCGATTCCTTATGACGAGGGCTGGAAGGCCTATGTTAACGGAAACGAAGTCGAAGTTGAAAAGGTTAATGTCGGCTTTATGGCTGTTCCGGTTATGTCGGGAACCAGCACGATTGTTTTCGAATATGAAACACCCGGTCTTGGAGCAGGACTTATAATTTCCGGAATTGCTCTGGTTATCCTTATTGCTTATATGTATGTTTTTTCTAAAATAAAGGAAAAGACTCCCGAGTATCCTGAAGGAGATGAGCTTCTTGCACAGTGGCAGGAGCCTATTGTTGACGAGGAAACTGAGGAATTGCCTGAAACTAAACAAAAAAGAAAAAACAATTAAAAGAAGAGCTGTGAATTTTCACAGCTCTTTGTTTATACGTATTAAATTAATAGTTATAATCGGGAGTAACAGGCTTACCAGTTGTAAAGGACTCAATAATAGCAACGCCGAGAGCAACGGTCTTAGCACCGGAAACGCCGTCTGTGATAACAGGTCTGTTTTCTAAGATGGCGTTGCAGAAATCGGTAACCTCAGCTGCGAAGTTATGGTTGTTGATAGAAATCGGAATGGTTACGGGAAGTGTTCTTGTATCCATTCCTTCAATCATATCCTCTTTATAAAGAGTGATGTTGGGAGAGGTATTATCAAAAATAATAGTTCCCTTTGTTCCATAGAGACAAGAACGCATTGTGTAAGCACGCTTACAACCGTGAGAGTTGAACACCTTACCGATAACACCGTTCGGGAATTTCATAACAGATATTGAAGTGTCATGAATCGGCCAGTCGGTAAGAGACTTATTATTAGCGTAGGAGAAAACTTCGTCAGGGTCGCCTGCAATCATTCTGATAAGGTCGAGAGCATGACAGCCACCGCCGAGAATAGGCTCGCGTTCGGGGGTCTTTCTCCACGGAATTGTGTTGTTACCATAAGCAGAACCGGGAATCTTAGAGTAGTCGTGAGCATACTCAGACTCAATAAAGAAAAGGTCACCGATAACGCCTGCCTCGAGCATTTCCTTTGCTTTTACGAAAGCGGGGGTATAGCGGCCAATCTGACCTACCATAAGTTGAACGCCGGTCTCGCGTGAAACGCGAATCATTTCTTTACATTCGTTGAGGTCAAGAGCCATAGGCTTTTCGCAAAGAACGTGTTTTCCTGCTCTCATAGCATCGCAAGCGACAACGCAGTGCTCCTGGTCGGGGAGAGGAAGGGTTACAGCATCGATATCGTCGCGAGCAAGAAGCTCCTTGTAATCGGTATAATAATCGGGAATGTTATACTGCTCTGCCTTGGCTTTTGCCTTACTTTCATCAATATCAGCAATAGCAACAACCTTACAGTTTTTAGCGAGATTAATACCGGCAAGATGGCTTCCTGAGAAAGCACCTGCTCCGATAACGCCTAAACGAACAATATTTTCCATAAAAGTTCCTCCTCAAGAGAATTGTTTAACTAGCATTAAGCCTTATTTTATATATAACTCTAATGCAAATCAAAGTCAATAGAAGATGCGATTTTTTCCTGAATAGTTCTATATTTTTACCGAAAAATACACGTTAACAAGTACAAAAGAGCCGTTTAAAACGGCTCTTTTTAGAAAATTATTTAATTTTAAGCTCGTAAAAATAGGGCGTGTTCGGAGAGATTCTGTCAAGTCTGATTCTGATAAATTCGTTACCGTTAGTTTCGGTGAAATCGAATTCGAACTCATTTACACCTTTGGCTTTTTGCGTGATTTCGACGCTCTCTTCTCCAACAGTAAGCTTGAAATCAATGTTTCCATCGGTGCCTTCGGCTACGACGATAAGTGTGTTATCAGAGTTCGGTCTGACTTTTAGTTCATAGCTGAACCAACCATGAGCATTGACCGAGGAGAATTTCTTTCCGCGGTTTGTTCCGGGGATACGGCAGATTCCGCCATCTCTTAAATATGTATCGCTGAAATTAACTTCTTTTTTAATTTTATGACCTTCTGTAGCTCCGCCACATATTACATAATCGTAAAGCTTTTCCGATTCAAGTCTTTCTGTTGCGCTTTTCTCAAGAGCGAAAGAGCGGCTGATATCCTCAATAAAGGAAGGAATCGGTAATTTGTCGCTGAATGCACCAAGTTGGTCTTTCTTCAAAGCGTTAATATAGAACTCATCACCGAATACGGCGTAGGCATCGTCATGATTCTTTTGGAGTGAAGTGAGGGCTTTTTCGAGTTCTTTTTCATACTTTTCATCTTTGAGTTCAAAGTATTTAGTATAGTTAATAAATACTTCAGTAAGATTCTGCCAGACAAGTGCTATATGGTAGAGGGTGCAGAATTTGTTTTCAAGTATTTCGAAATCTGAAGAGGAAATCTTACCCTTCAGTTCGCCGAGAAGTTTTAGAGCTTGTTCAGTATCGCGTACTGCCGAAGCCTTTTCTTCGCGTATAGCATCAATGCTGCCGCGCTCCCAGTTCTTTGGAATAAACCATTCTCCAGATTCGAGGTAATGCTCCTCCTTCATCATTTCGAAATAGAAATGATTTTTTGAGTGATTTACTCTCGGGAAACGGCTACCTTCGGTAAAATAATAATCGTTGAGATAGAAGATTTTGCGCTGAATGTCTTCGGTGTTCTCCATAAGCCCACGAACTGCAGGTCCTGCAGCTCCGTAACGCTCGCTAAAGAAATTATCAATAGTTTCGTCAACATCCTTGCCGTCAAGATAAGCCTCCATAATGTGATAGTTGACCTCGTTGACATCTGAGAAAGAGTGATAGGTAGCTCGGTCAATTCTCGACATATATCCGACAGGAGAGAATTTTTCGCAATAGGTAAAATTCTTAAGGATATGTTTTTTGAGCATAATCGGAAGCTTTCCAAGACCAAAATATTCTCCGAAAATATCTGTTTCTACGAGCAGAGGATTGTTTTTTATCTTGCTGAAGAATTGGTTTTCGGGGAGGGTAAGCGACCAGTCAAACTGAGTCCACTTATCCATGATGATCATATCGGACGAAATTTGTTCGTATGCGGCTGTCATCATTTCATAATCCTCTTCAACACTTGCGAAGGGACGAACAATAAGCTCTTTTCCGAGTTCTTTACAGGTGTTGTAAAGGATTTCGGTAACATACTTTACACGCTCGATTTTAGAGAGTTTCTGATTTTTAAGTTTTAAAAGAGGAATTCTCGTTTCATGAAGTGTGAGAATAATTCCGTCCATTTTAGGATAAGCTGCAAAGAAATCAGCAATTTTGTTTTCGAGAAAATCCTTTATAATCGGGTGTGTGATTTCAACATCGCCGTATTCGTTCTGAATCTCGGGAAAAGTTTCTTTAAAAAGCTCGGGTACTTCAAGTTCGTGATGCCACATATAGCTTTTAATTCCGGCTGCCGACAGCTTTTCAAGAACCTCGTTTACCGCGGATTC